>CAYUBT010000095.1:0-10073 GCA_964443055.1 uncultured Rubellimicrobium sp. | reverse complement strand
GTTCTGCCCCATGTCGCGGATGCCGCCGCCTAGCTGCGCGGGCGGGTCGGGGCAGGCGGCAAGGATCGCCTCGACGGCTGCCGCATTCACCGGCTGTCCGGCAAAGGCACCGTTGAGGTCCACCAGATGCAGCCATTCGGCCCCCGCATCCGTGAAGGTCCGCGCCTGGGCGGCGGGGTCGTGGTTGAATACCGTCGCCTGCTCCATCTCGCCCCGGACAAGGCGCACGGCCTGGCCGTCCTTGAGGTCGATGGCGGGGTAAAGGATCATTCCGGCCTCCGGCGCTGGGATGAGGCCAGATAACCGTGATCGGCCGGGGCTGCAAAGGGGCGCTGGCCCGGGGCTCTCTCCGTCATTGCGAGCGCCAGCGAAGCAACCCGGACTCAGCGCGTCTTCGGCCTGCCGCACCGGCTGCAACTCGTTGCGGCAAGGTTGCAAAAGGTGGGGTAACACAGTACCTCATTTATATAACATTGAAAACACGCTATAATTCTGCATATCTCGCCCTTGACGTTGCGAACACGCCCGTTATAAGCGCTCCATCCGAGGGGGTCGTCCGGCCGCCTGGCCCGTCATATCTGGTGAGACATGAAAACCTTTTCCGCCAAGCCCGCGGACATCGAGAAGAAATGGGTGCTGATCGACGCCGAGGGCGTCGTTCTCGGCCGTCTCGCCTCGATCGTCGCCATGCGACTGCGTGGCAAGCACAAGCCGACATTCACCCCGCATATGGATATGGGCGACAATGTCATCGTCATCAACGCCGACAAGGTGCAGCTGACCGGGAACAAGCGCGAGGAGCGCTTCTACTGGCACACCGGCTATCCCGGCGGCATCAAGTCGCGCACCAAGGCGGAAATCCTTGAAGGCAAGCACCCCGAGCGCGTGGTCGAGAAGGCGGTGGAGCGGATGCTTCCCAAGAACCGCCTCGCCCGCGTGCAGATGTCGCATCTGCGCGTCTTCGCCGGGGCCGAACACGGGATGGAGGCGCAGAAGCCCGAGATCATCGACGTGAAGGCGATGAACCCCAAGAACACGAGGACTGCGTGACCATGGCCGAAGAGATCCGTTCGCTCGAAGACCTCGCCGCCGTTGCTGCGGGTGACGATATCGCCCTTGCCGCCGAACCCGAGGCCGCCCCGCGCGAGCCCGTGCGCGATTCGCTCAACCGCTCCTACGCGACCGGCAAGCGCAAGAACGCCGTGGCCCGTGTCTGGGTGAAGCCCGGCAGCGGCCGCTTCCTGATCCGTGACCACAAGGGCAACTACATCGACTATACCGAGTATTTCGCCCGCCCGGTGCTGCAGATGATCCTGCGCCAGCCGTTCCAGGTTGCCGGTGTCACCGGCCAGTTCGACGTGATGGCGACGGTCAAGGGTGGCGGCCTTTCGGGCCAGGCGGGGGCCGTGAAACACGGCATCTCGCGTGCGCTGCAACTGTGGGATCCGTCCCTGCGCCCGGCGCTGAAGGCGGCGGGCTTCCTCACCCGCGACAGCCGCGTGGTCGAGCGCAAGAAATACGGCAAGGCCAAGGCCCGCAAGTCGTTCCAGTTCTCGAAGCGCTGATCTTCGCACCGGACGCCGGAAAGGCCCGCCCCTGTGGCGGGCCTTTTGCATTGGTGCGGTCCGCCGGACCCGGAACGCGTCGATCCCTCGTCATTGCGAGCGAAAGCGAAGCAAGCCGGATGTTCCGACGCTCTGGCTTGCCGCGTCGCCTTTGGCTCCTCGCAATGACGGGGATTTTGCGGGAATTGTGCGGAGCGCAGGCCCGTCCTCGGCCTTGTTCAAGGTCATCAGGTCACTTCCGGTGAGGATGTGAGCGTCGCTGCAACATGCGTTCGGAGCCCTGCGTGGCGGCATGTTTGCGGTTGATCTTTCTGCCGGATGCGGGAACATCGGCGGAATACTCATGGGCCGGACGGGCGGATGGCAGCAGGCGGATTCATCAGCGACGACGGCAAGCGCGCATTCCGCGCGCTTCTGCCGCCCTTCGTCTATGCCGTCTTCCTGCTGGCGATTCCGCTGGCCACCGTGGTGGTGGTCAGCTTCCAGATGCGTGGTGCCGCGACCGGCGAATGGCTGGGCGGCGCGCTGCCGGCCCCTGCCGCCACCGCGCTGCGCATCATGGTGCTGCTCTATGCGGTGACATTGCCCTTCGCCTTCGTGCTGATTGCGCGGGCGGGGCAGATCGGGCGGGTCATCCGCTTCCTGCTGCTGGCCCTGCCGCTCTGGGTGGCGGCGCTCTGGCTGTCATGGAGCTATCTGGCCACGCTCGGGTTCGGCTTCGGCAATTACGCCTCGGTCTTCACCGATCCGATCAACATCCGGGGTGTGCTGCGGGACGGGTCGTGGCTCCCGGGGCTGCTGCCGCGCTCGCTCTTCGTGTCGATCACGGTCACGGCGGCGACGGTGATCCTCGCCTATCCGATCGCCTATTTCATCTCGTTCCGGGTCGCGCCCGAGAACAAGTCGCTCTGGATCTTCCTCATCACCATCCCCTTCTGGACCAGCTACCTGATCCGCATTTTCCTGTGGAAGGTGATCCTCGGCTATTCGGGCGTCGTGAACACCGCGCTGACCGGCATCGGCATCATCGACGAGCCGTTGACCTTCATCCTCTACAACATCAACGCGGTCATCATCACGCTGGCCCATGCCTATGCGCCTTTCGCGATCCTGCCGATCTATGTCGCGCTGGAAAAGATCGACCGCTCGCTGAAGGAGGCGAGCCGTGATCTGGGCGAGGACCGCTTCACCACCTTCCTGCGCGTGACACTGCCGCTCTCGGTGCCGGGGATCGTCGCCGCCGTGCTGATCGTCTTCATCCCGACCATCGGCGATTACGTGACGCCCGAACTCGTGGGCGGTTCGGGAGGGCTGCTGATCGCCAACCGCATCCAGTCGCTGTTCCTTCAGGTGAACGATCCGGGCCTCGGCTCGGCCCTGTCGCTTGTGACCATGGCGACGGTGGGGATCGTGGCGCTGGCGTTCATCCTGTCGTTGCGGCGCTGGCTGAAGAGGCTCTGAGATGAAGATTCCCGCCCTGCGCATCTATGCCTTCATCTATCTGGTCTTCCTGTTCGCGCCGATCCTGCTTCTGCCGATCTTCGCCTTCAACGAGGGCAGGATCATCGCCTTCCCGCTCAGCGGCTTCTCGACCCGCTGGTTCGAGGCCCTGTGGGAGCGCCCGTCACTCCATTCGGCGGTGCAGAGTTCGCTCATCATCGCAGTGCTGACTTCGATCCTGGCCACGATCTTCGGCATCTTTGCCGCGCGCGGGGGAGCGCTGGCCAATTTCCCCTTCAAGGGCGGCATCATCGGCTTCATCATGCTGCCGCTGGTCCTGCCCGAGATCATCCTCGCGGTCGCGCTGCTGGTGCTGGTGACCAAGGTTCTTGGCCTGGCGCCGAATCTCTACACCATCGTCCTGGCGCATACGCTGATGTGCACGCCCTATGCGACCTCGATCCTGAACGGGGCCTTCGCCAATCTCGACCGGAGCTTCGAGGAGGCGGCGATGGACCTCGGCGAATCGCGCTGGAGCGCCTTCCGGCTGGTGACGCTGCCGCTGGTGATGCCGGGGATCGTCTCGGCGATGCTGATCTCCTTCATCATCAGCCTCGACGAGTTCATCGTCGCCTTCTTCCTGTCGGGCAATGTCACGACCTTGCCGGTCTATATCTACGGGCTGCGCCGCCAGTCCGACCAGTTGCCGATCATCATGGCGCTCGGCACGATCCTTGTCGTCCTGTCCATTGTCCTGCTTGTCGCTGCCGAAATCCTGCGGCGGCGGGGCCTGCGCCGGGCGGGTGTCGAAGATTCCGGAGGTTTCCTGTGAGCGGCTCCCCCCTCATCTCCCTGCGTGGCGTGAACAAGCATTTTGGCGACTATCACGCCCTGCGCGACATCAATCTCGACATCCGCGCGGGCGAGTTCTTTTCGCTGCTCGGCCCCTCGGGCTGCGGCAAGACCACGCTTCTGCGCACCATCGCCGGGTTCGAGGATCTGTCCTCGGGCACGCTGATGATCGACGGCAGGGACATGGCGAATGTGCCCGCGAACGAGCGACCCACCAACATGGTGTTCCAGTCCTATGCGATCTTCCCGCATCTGACCGTGGCCCAGAACGTGGCCTTCGGCCTGCGCCGCGATCCGCGTTCCAAGGCGGAAAAGGCGCGGGCCGTGGCCGAGGCGCTCGAGATGGTGGGGCTGGCCGGCTACGGTGCCCGTGCGGCCCATGCGCTCTCGGGCGGGCAGAGGCAGCGGGTCGCGCTGGCGCGCGCGCTGATCCTGCAGCCCAAGGTGCTGCTGCTGGACGAGCCGCTCTCGGCGCTCGACAAGAAGATGCGCGAGCAGATGCAGGTGGAGCTGATCCGCCTGCAGCGCAATGTCGGCATCACCTTCATCCTCGTCACCCATGACCAGGAGGAGGCGCTGGTCATGTCCGACCGGATCGCCGTGATGTTCGAGGGCTCCATCGGCCAGATGGACGACCCGGAAACGCTCTATCGCCGTCCCAACAGCCGCCGCGTGGCCAACTTCATCGGCAAGATGAACTTCCTGCCCGCCGAGGTGCTCACGGAGGCGGGCGGCCGGGTGACGGTCGACGTCACGGGGCTGGGCAAGGGCGAGATCACGCGCGAGCAGGCGCCCACAGGTGCGCCCTCGGGCCCTGCAGTCGTCGGCATCCGACCCGAGACGCTGACCATCCTCTTCGAGGGCGAGACGACCGAACGCCGCTGGGTCGACGGCGTGGTCGACGAGGTCGTCTATTACGGCGACATGACCTATTACGACGTCCGCATCCCCGGGGTGGCAGAGCCGCTGAACCTCTCGATGCGCAACGTAATCGGCCGCCCCGTCCTTGAAGTCGGCACCCCTACCCGCATCACCTGGGACGAGCGCAGCCTCGTGCTGCTGGACGCCTGAGGGGGGGCTGCGCCTTTTCACACCGTCATTGCGAGGAGCCGAAGGCGACGCGGCAAGCCATAGACGTGGGACTACTGGCTTTCTCCGCTTCCGCTCGCAATGACGGAAGGGAGGATGAACCCGGAGCCCGGGCCGGCCCCCGGTTCCGTCGCATCACGTCCCGATTTCCGCCAGATCATAGGGCGTGTTCTGGTAGATCTCGTTGATCCAGTTCCCGTAGAGCAGATGCGCATGGCTGCGCCAACGGTTGAGCGGCGGGCGTGTCGGGTCGTCGTCGGGGTAGTAGTTCACCGGCACGTTGATCGCCGTTCCGGCGGCGATATCGCGATCATATTCCTGTTTCAGCGTGTCGCTGTCATATTCGAAATGGTTGAAGATGTAGAGCGCGCGATGCGCCGGATCCTCGACCAGACAGGGGCCGGTGATGCGGCTGGCCAGCAGCGTCTGCAGGCCTCCGGCCGCGTCGATCTCGTCCTGGCGCATCTCGGTCCAGCGGCTGACCGGGATTACCAGATCGTCCGAGAAGCCGCGCAGATAGGGATTGGCGGGCGCGAGATTCTGCTGGCGGAAACAGCCGAACGCCTTTTCCTTCAGCATGTGCTTCTGCACGCCATGCAGGTGATACAGCATCGCCATCCCGCCCCAGCAGACGCCGAAGGTTGAATGCACGTGGGTCCGGCTCCAGTCGATCACCTGGCGCAATTCGTCCCAGTAGGTGACCTCCTCGAACGGCAGATGTTCGATCGGCGCGCCGGTGATCACCAGCCCGTCGAATTTCTCGCCCGAGGCCGCGATGTCGGAGAAGGGGCGATAGAATTCCTCCATATGCTCGGCGGCGGTGTTGCGCGTCCGGTGCTCGCTCATGCGGATGAGCGACAGCTCGATCTGCAGCGGGCCCGCGCCCAGCAGGCGCGCGAACTGGTTTTCCGTCTGGATCTTCTTGGGCATCAGGTTCAGCAGCCCGATCCGCAGCGGACGGATGTCCTGGCGCGTGGCGCGCTCCTCGGACATGACCTGAACACCCTCTCGGGTGAGGACATCGAAGGCGGGCAGATTGGCGGGCAGTTTTATAGGCATGGCGATGACCAGATGGGGAAGGGGCAGGGCGAAAGGAAGGGCTCAGCCCGGCATTCGTTCCTGCTCGCGCAAGGTCTCGGCCACGAGCGCGATGAAATCGGCCTCGCTCTGCACGCGGGCCATTTCGCTCGCGCAGATGGTGACACCCCAGCGCCGCGCCATCGCCTCGTATCGCGGCTGGCGGTGGGCGAGTGCACGGGCATAGGTCCAGCGGATGAACGCGTCGGGGTCGACCTTGTTGCCGGCAATGCCCTTCAGCGCGAGATATTCCTTCCAGGCGGCGTCGAGGAAGGCGGGCTGATAGGCCATCGGCTTGGGGGCGCGGTCGAAGCGGCGGATGAGTTCATCGGTATGGGCCTCGCTGCCCCGAATCCAGATCATCAGAGTCTGGCGTGACAGTTCCGCCATGAGCGGATCACCGGGGTCGTCGGGGTCCACCCATTCGCAGATCGAGCCGCCGGTGTCGCAGACGAAATGCGGATAGCCATAGACCTCGCGCGCGCGGGTGATAAAATGCGCGGTGTCCATCAGCGCCGCGATCTCGGCCTTGCGGAACTCCTCCTGCCGACGGCGGTATTCGTCCATCGGCAGCCCGCCCATGGCCGGATCACCGGGCTTGCCCAGGTAGGTCGAGACCGGGGCGAGATTCTCGAAGGTGATGTTCGAGCCGATATAGATCGAATCCGACATCAGCAGTTCGCGCAGGAACGGCACCTTCATTGCCTCGCGCTTCGCGTTGTCGGCGATGAGCTCGCCCATGTAACGGGTGCCGATCCGGTAGTCGATCGAGTAGTGAAACCATGTCCCGGCGTCGCGCAGCATCCGGCTGACATGCGTCTTGCCGAGGCCCGACATGCCGAAGAAGAGAACCTGTCTCTCCGTCGCATGCTCCCATGTGTCGGCGGTATAGAGCATGTTATTCGGCCGGGGCCGCATGGCCCGCAAGCCGCTTCTGCAGCCGCCCGTCAAGGATCAGGAGCGAGACCGCCAACAGCAGGAACCCCGCATAGGCCCGCAGCGGCAGGGATTCACCCAGAAGCACGGCGCCGAGCACGATCGAGACCGGCGCGACGATCAACGTGACGAAGCCCGCGGTGGCCGCGCCCGCGCTCGCGATCAGGTTGTAGTAGATCAGATAGGCCACGGCGGTGGCGATGAAGGCCGAATAGGCGAGCGAGACCCAGATCACGGCGGAATAATGCGTTGCGGGCAGCCCCTCGACGATGAAGGCGACGGGCACGAGCGTGAGCGCCGCGCCGGTCATCATTCCGGTGGCGGTGACCTCGACCGAGACATTGCGCAGCGCCACCCGCCCCAGCGCTCCGGTGATCGCATAGCAGAGCCCGGCCGCGACCAGCGCCAGTTGCGCCATCGAGGTGAGATCGAGCGCCAGAAGTTGCGCGGGGCCAAGTGCGACGATCACGCCCAGCAGGCCGATGCCGACTCCCAGCACCTTCTGCGGGGTGAGTTTCTCGTCGCGAAAGGCCAGGGCGGCAATGAGGACCGCAAAGACCGCCGTCGCCGCGTTCAGGATCGAGGCAAGGCCCGAGGGCACCGTCAACTGTCCCCAGGTGATGAGCGTGAAGGGCAGGGCATTGCCGATCAGGCCGAGCGAGAGCAGCAGCGCCCAGGTGCCCGCCCGGCGCGGCAGGCGCGCGCCTGTGGCCAGAATCCAGGCCCAGAGCACGAGGCAGGCCCCGCCGGTGCGGAAGGCCACGGTCCACTGCACCCCGACACCGCCCTGCAGGACGACCGCGGTGGCGGTGAAGGACGCGCCCCAGATCGCCCCCAGCAGCAGCAGGAGCAGAATGGCGCGCGGCGTGGTGGTGACCTGCGATATCATGGCGCTGTTTCATCATGCCGCCCTCCCCGGTGCAAGAGGGCACGGGAGACCCGCGCGCCCCGTCCCCATCGTCATTGCGAGGAGGCGTCAGCCGACGCGGCAAGCCAGAGATGTCGGGAATCCGGGGTGCTTCGTTGCCACTGGCAATGACGGGGTGGTGGTCGTCACTGCGGGGAGGCGAGCCGGGATCAGAAGCGATAGCCGACCGACAGGCCGAGGGTGACGGCGTGGTTGTCGCGGAAGTCGACGGGATAGTAAGTGCTATCGGTCGTGGCGTCGCCGAACCGGACATGGCCGATCTCGATGGTGAAGGAGGCGTCGCCCATCGTGTAGGTGCCGCCGATCTGCAGCGAAACCTGCCCGTCGGTGCCGCCGAGAGCGGGTGTCGGCGCATCGGTGCCCGGCTCGTATCCCAGGGTGATGGCACCGGAGAAGGACTCCGAGAACCTGCGGTCGATGCCGAGCGCATAGCTGAAGCGGTCGTGTTCGTAATGGACCGGACCGTTGCTGGTGGGATACCGGGCCGGGGAAATGTCGGTTGCCGTCCATTCGACCCATTTCACCTGCGCGATCAGCAATGTATCGGCAGCGATTCCGGTCTGGAAATCGAGCGTGATCTGCTGCGGCATGGTGAAGTCGGTGGTGGAGACGAAGGGCGTGCTTGCGCCTCTCGTCTCTGTTGTCCGGCTCGAAAAATCCGTCGCACCTGACCAGGTGAGTGCGGCGCGAAGAGCAATATCCGGGATCTCGTAGGCGACGCCGACGACATGGCCGAGTGCGGTTGCGCGCTCCATGTCGGCCGTATATCCGCGCAGCGCAAACGCCGCATCCACCGCCACCGCGCGCAGGCCGCCATGGACGCTGAAGCGGTCGTTGATGCGATAGCGCAGGAGGCCGGTGATGGCCTGCGAGCTTATGGCCGCCATGGTGCCCTCGCCCGGATAGGGGTCATCGGAGGCCGGATAGGAGACATCTGCCCCGTAGGGCTGATCCAGGATCACCGCGAAGGAGAGCCGTTCGTTCAGGTCCATCTTCAGCGTGAGGGAGAGCTGCGAATGATTTCCGGCGATGTTGCCCACGGGAAGCAGGCCGTCAAAGAGGGTTCCGCTCACCTCCGGCTGCATGTAGCCGAAGCTCAGTTCGGCATGATTGCCGCTCTGGAACAGCACGCCCACCGGCTGGCCCGAGCGGTCCAACTCCGCCGCCGAGGCCGCCCCCGCCGTCAGCAGACTTGCCGCACATGCCGTGGCTGAAAGATATCGCATGGCACCGCCCTGGGTTGTGGGTCGTGCCATGACTGCGACGTTCCCGCAGGGCAGTCAATCCGGGCATAATGTCGCATGAGGGAGGAAAGGCCACCTCTCCGCGGCCAGGACGCGGTGCTATTCCAGCTCGATGGTCCCGGGCGGTTTCGACGTCACGTCATAGAAGACCCGGTTTACGCCCTTCACCTCGTTGATGATCCGCGTCATCGTCTCGGAGAGGAAATCGTGGCTGAACGGATAGGTGTCCGCCGTCATCCCGTCGACCGAGGTCACCGCGCGCAGGGATACGGCGTGATCGTAGGTCCGCTCGTCCCCCGCCACGCCCACGGTGCGCATTGGCAGGATCGCGGCGAAGGCCTGCCATATCTCGTCATAGAGCCCGTGTCTGCGGATCTGGTCGAGATAGACGGCGTCGGCCTCGCGCAGGATGTCGAGCTTCTCGCGCGTCACCTCGCCGGGGCAGCGCACGGCAAGGCCGGGGCCGGGGAAGGGATGGCGACGGATGAAGGTCTCGGGCAGGCCCAGTTCGCGCCCGAGTGCACGGACCTCGTCCTTGAAGAGCGCGCGCAGGGGCTCGACCAGCTTCATGCCCATCTTCTCGGGCAGGCCGCCCACATTGTGATGGCTCTTGATCGTCACCGACGGCCCGCCCGAGACCGAGACGGATTCGATCACGTCGGGATAGAGCGTCCCCTGGCCGAGAAATTCCGCGCCACCCGCCTTCATCGCCTCTTCCTCGAAGATCTCGATGAAGAGCCGGCCGATGGTCTTGCGCTTCTGCTCCGGGTCGCTGACGCCTTCGAGCGCGGCAAGGAAGCGGTCGCCCGCATCCACGCGGATGAGCGGCAGGTTGTAGTTCTGGCGGAACATCTCGACGACCTGACCGGCCTCGTCCTTGCGCATGAGGCCGTGGTCCACCAGGACGCAGGTGAGCCGCTCGCCAATCGCCTCGTGCAGCAG
>CAYUBT010000094.1:0-10075 GCA_964443055.1 uncultured Rubellimicrobium sp. | reverse complement strand
AGATGCAAGTGACCCGATTCGACCTGGACGGTGCCCGCACGGTCATCACCGGCGCGGGCGGACATATCGGTCAGGCGCTGGTGCGCGCCTTTGCCGGGGCGGGCGCGCAGGTCGTGGCCTGCGATGTCGAGGGCGCGGACCTCTCGGCACCGGGCATCGCGGAGCGGCATCTGTTCGATCTGCGCGACGCCGGGGCCGTGGCCGGGGCCGCCGCAGCGATCACCACGGGTGGCGCGCCGCGTATCGTCGTCTCGAATGCGGGCTGGACCCGCGCCGACACCATGGACGAGACGACCCCGGATGTGATCGACGACGAGATGGACCGCAATTTCACCGGCGCCTCCAAGCTCACCCTCGCACTCCTGCCGGGGATGCGCATGCTGACGGGCGACCGCGCCTTCGTCTTCATCTCATCCGTGAACGGGCTGACCCATCACGGCAACCCACCCTATTCGGCCGCCAAGGCCGCGCTGCTGGCCTGGATGCGGGCCATTGCCGTCGAGGAAGGAGCGCGCGGCATCCGCGCCAATGCCGTGACCCCCGCTTCGGTGCGCACCCATGCCTGGGACTACCGGCTCGAACGCGACCCGGCCATGATGGACCGGCTTCTGACGCTCTATCCGCTGGGACGGCTGGTCACGCCCGAAGAAGTCGCGCAGACTGCGCTTTTCCTTGCCAGCCCCATGGCCTCGGGCATCACCGGCAGCACATTGTCGGTGGATGCCGGGCTGATGGCGGGCAACCTTCCTTTCATCGACATCCTGCGTCAGGACTGAGCCATGAAGATCACCGATATCGACACTCCCGCCGTTCTCATCGACCTCGACATCGTCACCCGCAACCTCAAGGCGGCGCAGGATTATGCCGACAGGCACGGGCTGAAGCTGCGCCCGCATGTGAAGACCCACAAACTGCCGCGATTCGCACGCGAGCAACTGGCGCTCGGGGCCGTAGGGATCACCTGCCAGAAACTGGGCGAGGCCGAAGCGATGGCCGATGGTGGCATCACCGACATCTTCCTGCCCTACAACATTCTCGGGCCGCGCAAGCTTGACCGGCTGGCCGCCCTGCATGACCGGGTGACACTCTCGGTGACCGCCGATTCGGAGGTGACACTGAAGGGCTATGCCGCGCGCTTCACCGACCCCGCGCACCCGCTGGTGACGCTGATCGAATGCGACACGGGCGCGAAACGCTGCGGGGTGACCACGGCGGAAGAGGCGCTCGCGCTCGCCCGCCTCATCGCCGCATCCCCAGGGCTGCGCTTCGGCGGGCTCATGGTCTATCCCCCGCGCGAGGGAATCGCGGCCACGCAGGAATGGCTTGCCGGGACCATCGAACTGCTGACCCGCAACAACCTGCCACCCGAGGTGATCTCCATCGGCGGCACCCCGGACATGGCGCACGCGCATGAAATCACCGCCGCAACCGAACAGCGGCCCGGCACCTATATCTACAACGACCGGATGCAGATGGCCTGGGGCCACGGCACCCTTGCCGATTGCGCAATGACGGTGCTGGCCACGGTCGTGAGCCGCCCGACCGACAGCCGCGCAGTGCTGGATTCCGGGTCGAAGGCGCTCGCGGCGGATCTGGCGCCGGTGCCCGGACACGGGCTCATCGTCGAATATCCCGAGGCGGTGATCCATGCGCTTTCGGAAGAACATGGCCATGTCGACCTGTCCGCCTGCACGCGCAAGCCCGAGATCGGCGAGGTCGTGCATGTAATCCCCAACCATGCCTGCGTGGTGAGCAACCTTTTCGACGAGGTCCATCTCATGCGCGGCGACACGGTCGAGGAAGTGGCCCGGGTCACCTCGCGCGGCAAGCTCACCTGAGGGAGGGCCTGCTCGCAGTGACAATAAGGCGAAGGGGGCCGCCTCCCCCGTCATGGCGAGCGTAGCGAAGCAACCCAGCCCCCACGCTGCTGGCTTGCCGCACCGGCTGACGCCTCCTCGCAATGACGGTATGGAAAGCAACCGTCACCGATCGGACGCATCCGCCCGCTTCCGGACGCTGATGTCTTGTGCAACCGTCGCCACTCGCACAGGATCGTCCTGCCCTGACCCAAGCGGAGGATCCGCGATGCCAACGGCCGGGCGGCTTGTTGCCGCGATCCTCTTCGCCGCGCTCTTCTGGGGGGCCTCGCAACTCGCCCTGCCGCTTTACCGGCTGGCAGAGGAGGCCGAGCCCCGGGCCTTCACACTCGTCAATATCGGCGTGGCCATCGTCTTCGGCTGGCGGCTTGGCGGCGCGCGCGCGGGCAGCCATTCCTGGAGCGGTGCCATCGGCCAGGGGCTGACAACACTGGTCGCCACCACATTCGCCGCGCTCTTCCTCCATGGCGGCATCCGCATGACCGAACTGTCGCTGCGCAAGGCCTATGACGGACCAAGCGAGGCAGTGATCGCGGTCTTCGGCCTGATGATCGACATCGGCCGGACCGCTGCGGTATCCGAGGTCGTCACGCTCCTGCTGGCTGGTTCGGTCATCGCGGGGCTTGTGGTGGAATGGGTCGGCAGACGGTTCAATTAGGCAGGCAATGACACTTTTCATCTATGGCACCTTGCTTTACCCGCCGCTCTTCGCGCTCGTCTCGGGCGCTCCGCTCAGGCGGGCCGCGCCCGCCTTCCTGCCCGGGTTCGCGGTCGAGACCTCGCCCGACGGCCCCTGGCCCGCATTGGTGAAGCGCAAGGGCGACACCGCGCGGGGCATGGTGCTGCGGGGGCTCTCGCCCGGGCAGATGCGCAGGCTCGACGCCTACGAGCGCCCGTTCGGCTACGAACGCGCGGCGATTACACTGCAGGACGAGAACGGCGACGATCTCGAGGCGACCGCCTGGCTGCCCTCTGCGGGCCAGAGCGCCAGCGGCCGGGACTGGTCGCTCTCGGCCTGGGTGCGCGAGGATGCGGCCGAGGCCATGCTCGCGGCGGCCGAAGTCGACTGGGGGGCCGAAGATTTCGACGATGCCGACATCCTGCGCCAATGGCCCATGATTCGCGGCCGTGCGGCGGCGCAGTTGCGGGCAAGCGCGGAGGAACGCCCGGCGCAGGTACGGCGCTCCCCCGGGCAGGGTGACTGGAACCATGCCTCGCGCGGGCCGATGGCGGGGGCGTTCTTCCGCCTCGACACGATGACCATGGCGCACCGCCGCTTCGATGGCGGATGGAACCGCGATCTGCTGCGCGAGGTCTTCGTGGGCTGCGATGTGGCGCTGGTGCTGCCCTATGATCCCGTCCGCGATCGCGTTCTTCTGGTCGAGCAGTTCCGCGCGGGCCCCGCACGGCGCGGCGACCGCAACCCCTGGGTGCTCGAACCCGTCGCCGGGATCGTCGATGCGGGTGAGACGCCCGAAGCGGCGGCCCTGCGCGAGGCCAGGGAGGAAGCGGGACTCGCACTTGCGCCCGGCGACCTGCGCCCGATGTTCGCGGCCTATCCCTCACCCGGCAATGCGACGGACCATTTCAACGCCTGGGCCGCGCTCACCGACCTGCCCGACGGATTCCCCGTCAGCGGAGGCGTGGCCGCGGAGGGCGAGGATCTTCGCCTTCATGTCCTGCCCTTCACGCGGGCGATGGAGCTTCTGGACTCGGGCGAGGTGACGGCGGTGCCGCTGGTGGCGATGCTGCTGTGGCTTGCGCGTGAACGCCCGGACCTGAGGCGCGGGCACGGCTGATCAGGCCATCCCGCCCTCGATCAGCCCGCGCGCGATCTGACGCCAGGCGTCCGGCACCGGCCCCTCGCCCGCGGCAACCGGCGTGCCGCCGTCACCGGCAAGCCGGGTTTCGAGGTCGATGGGCAATGCGGCCAGAAGCGGAACCCCCATCTTCGCTGCCTCGGCCGCAACGCCGCCGTGGCCGAAGATATGGCTCTCATGCCCGCAATTGGGGCAGAGGAAGAAGGACATGTTCTCGATCAGGCCGAGGATCGGGGTCTTGAGCGTGTGGAACATGTCGATGGCCTTGCGCGCGTCGATCAGCGAGACGTCCTGCGGAGTCGAGACGACGATGGCCCCGGTCAGCTCGGCCTTCTGGCAGAGCGAGAGCTGCACATCCCCCGTCCCCGGCGGCAGATCGACAAGCAGGATGTCGAGCTTGCCCCAATCCACCTGCGTCAGAAGCTGCTGCAACGCGCCGATCAGCATGGGGCCGCGCCAGATCACGGCCTTTTCGGCATCGACCATCAGGCCGATGGACATCATCGTCACCCCATGGGCACGCAGGGGAATGATCGTCTTGCCGTCCGGCGAGGCGGGGCGTTTCGAGACTCCCATCATGCGCGGCTGCGAGGGTCCGTGAATGTCGGCGTCCAGAAGCCCGACCCGCCGCCCCTCGCGCGCGAGCGCCACGGCCAGATTCGAGGTCACGGTCGATTTGCCGACCCCGCCCTTGCCCGAGGCGATGGCGATGATCCGGTCCACGCCCGAGACCTTCATCGGCCCCGGCGTCGGATGGCGGCCGATGGAAAGCGACGGTGCCGGTCCCGCTCCCGCCCCGCCCGGCGCGCCCCCGCCCGGTGCAGGGACATGGGCGGTCAGGATGACGGAGGCTGATTCGACGCCCGGCAGCCCGCGAAGGGCGGCCTCGGCGGCGGCGCGCTGCGGCTCCATCTGCCGCGCCTGGGCGGCGCTGTCGGCCTCGAGCACGAAACTCACACGGCCCTCACCGATATCGAGTGCCCGCACCATGTCGCGCGAGACGATGTCGCCGCCGTCCGGCAGGGTGATTCCTTTCAGCGCCGAGAGAACCTGATCGCGATTCGCCATTTGCACACCCCCGCCCCGGACCTGCGGCCCGGCCTGAATTGTCCGTTTGCGGCACCCTTTCGCGCTTTCATCCCCCATGCAAGGGGGGCAACCGCGACAGGTCCGCGCGGTTGCATGGCCCGATCCGGGCACTTTCACGAAAATGTGGGATGTTTGTGGCCACTTATGCAGATGCTGCATGGCAGCAATGCCGACTTCGGGCATTGTGCAAATGCAGCATCAGGCCCATCTAGGCGAGTGACGGCGCACCATCCGGGTGTTGCCGGAGCCGAAACGGGCGCCACGGATGTCAAACGGCGCCAGACAGACGAAAGAGCACGATATGGCCCATCTGACTGAAACGACCGCCGCCTCCCGCCCGCTGTTCCACCGGATCACCGAGCTGGGCAATTCCATCGCCGCGCGCTTCGCACGTTACCAGACCTACCGCAACACGCTGGCCGAGCTGAGAATGCTGTCGGATCGCGACCTTGACGATCTGGGCATCCGCCGCGCCGATGTCCCCGTGATCGCGGCCGAAGCGGCCTACGGCAAGTAAGCCATTCCCATCCCGGTCCCGGCGCTCATCCTCCCGAGCGCCTGGTCGACCGGTGCATCCGGCCCTTCTCCTCCCTCGGGCCGGATGCAGGATGGCGGCGGCGTCCACCTCCTCCCAGGACGCCGCCGCCCAAAGTTCCGGGCCATGCGCCCGGTCGTGGTGAGGTGCCGCATTCCTCCCGATGCGCACCGATCCAGCGGCCCGGTCCCCTCCTCCCTCGGGACCGCCCGCACCTCGCCGGAGCCTGCGCCCGCCCCCTCCCTGGCGGCGCGCGGGCCCGGCGACTTTCTTTCGATCCGCTGTATCCGCCGTCACGCCGGGTCCGCGCGAAAATTCGCCACCGTCGCGACACGGCGCGGCCGGAACTCTGCCGATCCGCCGCTTCGCCCTTGCCGGCTGCGCCCGCCCCTGCCATGAACCGCGCATGAGCACCGGCACCCTGACCATCGACCTCGACGCCATCCGCACCAACTGGAGCACGCTCGCGGCACAGACCCGCGCGGAATGCGCCGCTGTGCTCAAGGCTGACGCCTATGGCGCGGGCGCGGGCCGCGTGGCGCGCGCGCTGGCCCATGCGGGCTGCCGGCGATTCTTCGTCGCCGTGGCCGAAGAGGGTGCCGCGATCCGCGAAACGCTTGGTCCCGATGTCGAGATCAGCGTCTTTTCGGGTCATATGCGCGGCGACACCGACATGATCGGCGATCTTGGCCTCGTGCCGATGATCAACAGCCTCGACCAGTTGACCCGGCATTTCGAGGCCCTGCCCGGCCATCCGTTCGGCATCCAGCTCGACACCGGCATGAACCGGCTCGGCATGGAATGGGACGAATGGGCAGCGGTGGCCGAGATCGCGCTCTCGCAGAACCCCGTTCTTGTCATGAGCCATCTCGCCTGCGCCGACGAGCCGGACCATCCGATGAATCCCTATCAGCTCGACCTGTTCCACCAGATGACCGACGGGCTCGGCGTGCCCCGCTCGCTGGCGGCCACCGGGGGGATTCTGCTCGGTCCCGACTATCACTTCGACCTGGTGCGCCCCGGCATCGGGCTGCATGGCGCGGCCCCCTACAGCGGGAGGGCCTCGGTCATGCTCGATCTGCCGGTGATCCAGTGCCGCAATCTCGCCGCAGGCGAAGTCGCGGGCTACGGAAACACCTGGCAGGCCACCCGTCCCTCGCGCATCGCCACGATCTCGGCAGGCTATGCCGACGGCATCCTGCGCGGCCTGTCGGGCAGGCTCACGCTCTGGCACGGGGAGGTGCCCTGCCCCGCAGTCGGCCGGATCTCGATGGACCTCATCACCGTGGATGTGACCGATCTGGGCGAGGATCCCGAGACGCTCACCCTCATCGGCCCGCATCAGTCGGTCGACGACATCGCCGCTGCCGCGGACACGATCGGCCACGAGGTGCTGACCTCGCTCGGCGCACGCTATACGCGCCGCTACGCCTCGACATGAACGCCGGAGCGGCGGCGCTCGCCTCGCTCGGAGGCGCGGTGCTGGCGGCGCTGGCCGGTGTCGGGCGGTTCACGATCTATCTGGCGCAGGTGCTCTCGCATATCTTCCGCCCGCCCTTCCACGGGCGCGAGTTCCGCGTGGCGCTCATGCAGATTGGCTACTACAGCCTGCCGGTGGTGGGGCTGACCGCGCTCTTCACCGGGGGCGCGCTGGCCCTGCAGATCTATGCGGGCTCTGCCCGGTTCGACGCGCAATTCGCCGTGCCGCAGATCGTCGGGATCGGCATGGTGCGCGAACTGGGCCCGGTCATGGTCGGGCTGATGATCGCCGCGCGCGTGACCTCCTCCATCGCTGCCGAGATCGCGACGATGCGTGTCACCGAACAGATCGACGCGCTGGTGACACTCTCGACCGATCCGCTGAAATATCTGGCCGCCCCGCGCGTGCTGGCGGGAATGGTGGTCGTGCCCGTGCTGGTGGCGGTAGGCGACGTGATCGGGATTCTCGGGGGCTGGCTGGTCGCCGTCACGCGGCTGGATTTCGCCTCGCATGTCTATCTCCAGAATACCGTTGATTTTCTCGATGCGACCGACATCACCTCGTCGCTGGTCAAGGGCGCGGTCTTCGGTCTGATCGTTACCGTGACCGGCTGTTATGCGGGCATGAACGCGGGGCGCGGTGCCATCGGGGTGGGGCGGGCCACGAAATCCTCGGTCGTCCTGGCCGCGGTGATGGTGCTGGGCGCGAATCTGCTGCTGACCGAGGTCTTCTTCTCGAAATGATCCGGCTTGAGGGAATCGCGAAAAGCTTCGGCACGAACCGCGTCCTCGCCGGGCTGGACCTTCACGTCGGGGAGGGTGAGAGCCTCGCCGTCATCGGCGGTTCGGGCAGCGGCAAGTCGGTGCTGGTCAAATGCGTCCTCGGCCTGATCCGCCACGATGCCGGCCGCATCCTGATCGAGGGTGCAGAACTGACACGCGCGGGGCGCGCGGCCTTCCTTGCCCGCTGCGGCGTGCTCTTCCAGGGTGGCGCACTCTTCGACAGTCTGCCCGTCTGGCAGAACGTGGCCTTCCGTTTCCTGCGTGGCCCCGCCGCCCTGCCCCGCGACGAGGCCCGCAGGCATGCCATCGCGCGGCTCGAACGTGTCGGGCTGGGCGAGGACGTGGCCGACCGCCTCCCGGCCGAGCTTTCTGGCGGAATGCAGAAGCGCGTCGGTCTCGCCCGCGCCATCGCCGCAGACCCCGAACTGATCTTCTTCGACGAACCCACGGCCGGGCTTGACCCGATCATGTCCGGGATCATCAACGAGTTGATCCGCTCCATCGTGACCGAGACCGGCGCGACGGCCATCACCATCACCCATGACATGCGTTCGGTGCGCGGGATCGCCGACCGGGTGGCGCTGCTGCATGAGGGCGTGATCCGCTGGACCGGAAGTGTCGCCGAAATGGAAGAGACATCAGACCGTTATGTGTCGCAATTCATTCATGGCCGCGCCGAGGGGCCGATCCGGACCCTCCGCTGAGCCATGACCCGCCTGCATCTTCTCATGGGTCTGAACCTCGCAACGCTCGTGCTCTACATCGTCTCGTGGTTCATGCCGCTGCTGAGCGCGGGGCTCTTCCGCCAGATCACCATTCCGCTGCCCTGGCTCGATCCGCTCACCCTGTTCGCGCCCGACACGATCACGGTGATCTCGGGGCTGCAGGCGCTCTGGGCGCAATCGACGGTTCTGGCGCTGATCGTCAGCTTCGCCGCGCTGTTCGCCCCGGTGGTCAAGGTCCTGGGCCTGTTCCTGATGCAGGCGCGACTCCTGTCGCCCGCGCTTGCGCCGGTGCTGGCGTGGATCGGCAAGTTCGCGATGGCCGATGTCTTTCTGGTCGCGCTCTACATCCTCGTCTTCAAGGGGCTCGGCGCAGGTGAGGTGCAGGTGAAATGGGGCCTCTACCTGTTCACCGCCTGCATCCTCGCCTCGATCATCCTCACCGCCCTGAGCGAGCGCGCCCTTACTGCGGGAACGACCACCCCGGATGCTCCACCCGGATGATGCGGATCGGCGCGCCCGGCTGGTTCGCGTCGCGGCGCAGCCCGAATGTCGCGCGGTTCATCTGGCCGAAATTCATGAAATCGACATGGACGGTGATGAAACCCTGGATATGCGGCATGTCCGGGTCCGGCATGATCCGCAGCACCGCGCCGTTGAAATCCTGCGCATTATACAGGACATCCGCCCCATGCCCTGCCAGATCCGGGGTCATGTAGCTGGAGAAATAACGGCTGGCCTGCCCGGCGAACGGATTGTCGGCCATGCTGTGCGAGGATTCGAAGGCCGCATAGAGATCGCGGACCAGTTCCATCGCCGCGCGCACATCCGGGTCATCGGTGGCTGCAAGCGTCGGCCCCCCGGCAGAGACGACCGCTCCCGAGGCGGGCGCGGGGCTGACCGCCGCCGCATCACCGCCGGTGTCCTCCTGCAGATAGGACGCGTTCACCCAGGCGGTGCGTGCGTAGTCGGCGCTCTGCATCAGGCACCAGCGCGGCGGCAGGGCAGCGCGTTGGGCCTCGCTCATCGCCGAGTAATGACCCAGGTTCATGTAGGGCACGCAGGTGATCTGGCGCAGGCCGCGTTCGTTCGGGGCGAAACGCTCGATCACGGGATAGTTCGTCCCCGGCCCCATCCGCCCGTTGAGCACGTCATTCGCGGCCACTCCGGTCACGCGCCAGGCGTCCGGGCCATGCCCGTCCTGTGCGGGGGCCGAGGTGGCGGCAAGGGCAAGCAGGGCAGCAGCCACAAGGGAGCGCAGCAGGGACAGGGGCATCGTCAACCTCCGAAAAGATCATGATTTTCACCCAACCTCACGGCCGGAGCCGCGCGTGTCAACCTTGACGCCGCCGATCAGCGGCAGGCGGATTGGCGGGTTGCGCCACGGATGCGGGGGAAGAGGGCCGAAGCCCCGCTCAGCCCTCGATCTTCGTGAGATCCGCGACGCCGAGGCAGATCGTGCGGATCCGGTGCAGGAGGTTCAGGCGGTTGCGGCGCAGCAGGTCGCTTTCGGCATTGACCTGCACGGCTTCGAAGAAGGCGTCGATGGGGGCGCGCAGCACGGCCATCTGCGCCATTGCCGCTGCGAAATCCTCGGATTTCATCGCCGGGGCGAGGGTGGCCTCGGCCCGGTCGAGCGCGGCGAACAGCGTGCGTTCCTCGTCACTCTCGGCGAATTTCACGTCCGCACCGAAGGAGTATTCGACCCCGTCGCGTTCCTCGGCCTGGGTGAGGATGTTATTGGCGCGGCGAAAACCCTGCAGCAGATTC
>CAYUBT010000093.1:879-10119 GCA_964443055.1 uncultured Rubellimicrobium sp. | reverse complement strand
AGCGCATCATCGCTGATCGCTGCCCCTTCGGAGGTGGCGATGCGGCGAAGGAGCGCGATCATCTCCTCGGGCTCGATCCGGCGCAGGTCGAACCGCTGGCAGCGCGACAGGACCGTGACCGGCACCTTGCGGATTTCGGTCGTGGCGAAGATGAACTTCACATGCGGCGGCGGTTCTTCCAGCGTCTTGAGCAGCGCGTTGAAGGCGCTGGTCGAGAGCATGTGCACTTCGTCGATGATGTAGATCTTGTAGCGGGCCGAGGCCGCGCGGTAGTGGACGCTCTCGATGATCTCGCGGATGTCGCCGACGCCGGTGCGGCTTGCCGCGTCCATCTCCATCACATCGACATGGCGGCCCTCCATGATCGCCACGCAATGCTCGCATTGGCCGCAGGGCTCGGTGGTCGGGTCGCCGGTGCCATCCGGGCCGATGCAGTTCAGGCCCTTGGCGATGATCCGCGCCGTCGTGGTCTTTCCGGTGCCGCGGATGCCGGTCATGATGAAGGCCTGCGCGATCCGTCCCGCCGCAAAGGCGTTGCGGAGCGTGCGCACCATGGCCTCCTGCCCCACGAGATCGGCAAAGGTCTCGGGCCGGTATTTGCGGGCGAGCACCTGATAGGGGCGGGAACTGGCGTCCGTGTCGGTCATCCGGGCCTCGGGATTCGTCACTGGCGCAGCCTAGGGCCTGACGATGCGACGGTCCACCTCGACCGCATTGTCATCGGCCGAACCGTCATTGCCAGCGGCAGGTGAAGCAATCTGCCCGTCAACTGGTGGGTTGCCACGTCGGCTTCACCTCCTCGCAATGACGAGGCAGCGTCACGCGTCGGGATGATCGTAGGACAGCACACGCCCCGTCGCATCGACCGCGCATGTGTGGCGGCGGTTGCCGTCGACGGCCTCGACCGTGGCGATGCCGCCGTCATCCGAAAGCCAGCGCACCGTGACCTCGGATTCGGGGCGGCGGATATGGTCGGCGATCACCGTCCGGCAGGCCTCTTCCTGCTGCGGGATGAGCGCGGGAGCCGGCCCCGCCTCGACGCAGGCGAGCAGGATGAGCGGCGAGAGGAGGAAGGGCAGGCGCATGAATTTTTTTCTCCCGTCCGGACAGGGACATCCTACCATACCCGGCCATGCCCGGCCAGCAGGCCAGCGAGAGTCCCCTGACCCCCCCGTCATCGCGTCAGGGTCGCTGCCGGGCGCCGGGCGGGTCCGGCCGAGGGGAAAGCCTTCGGGCAATCCGGCCCGATGAAGCCTGCGTGAGCGGATCGTGCCGCTGCTTGACCCGGGCTGGCGCGGGGGCCACGATCATTTCAGGATCGTCCATCCGGACCGAGAGGGCATTCATGGAGAGCATCTCACGCGGCGCGGGACTTGGCGCGCTTTGCATGGCCGCTCTTGCAGCATTGCCTGCCATGGCCGATAGCTGCACGGGCAATGTCGTCGATGTGCGCCCGATCCTCCATTATGACCATGACCGGGGCGAGGGTTACCTTGCCGTGCGTTCCGGCCCGGGCGCGGTCTATGCGCAGGCCGGGGAACTCTATCGCGGTGACCAGGTAGCTGTCACCGCCCGCGACGGAAACTGGTTCGCGGTGCAGTGCATCGCAGGCCAGTGCCTCGAACCCCTCTGGGGCAATCCCGCGCCGCAGGGCTGGGTCTATGGCCGCTATCTCCGCCTTGCCGGGAACTGTCCCTGAGCGCCTCCCTTTTCATCGTCCGGGCAGGATTGTAGAGGGGCCCCATGCCTGCCCCCGGCCTTGTCTCCGCGCTTTATGATGCCCGTGTCGAGCGGGGCGAAATCGCCCCCGATCCGGCGCAGGCGCAGGCGCTGGCCGCGCTTGACCGGGTGGCGATGGAGCTTGCCGCCCCGCGCCGGGTGCGGCTTTTTCACCGTCCGCCGCCGGTGCGCGGGCTCTATCTCTGGGGCGGGGTCGGACGCGGCAAGTCGATGCTCATGGACCTGATG
Organism: uncultured Rubellimicrobium sp.; assembly: GCA_964443055.1. Classification (GTDB taxonomy): domain Bacteria; phylum Pseudomonadota; class Alphaproteobacteria; order Rhodobacterales; family Rhodobacteraceae; genus JADYZU01. The sequence continues at coordinate 8,151 of CAYUBT010000093.1, read as the reverse complement.
GTCGAGGCGCTGACCGCCCCGGTCGAGCGCCGTCATTTCCATGAATTCATGCAGGATGTGCAGGCACGTATGGACGAGGCGCGCGCGGATCGCGTCACCGACGCGATCCTGCCCGTGGCCGATACCATCGCCCGTCGCATCCGCTGCCTTGCCTTCGACGAGATGGAGATCAACGACATCGCGGATGCGATGATCGTCGGCCGCCTGTTCGAGCGCCTGCTCGACCGCGGCGTCACCATCGTCACCACCTCGAACCGCCCGCCTGCCGATCTTTACAAGGACGGGCTGAACCGCGCCCTGTTCCTTCCCTTCATCGCGCTGCTCGAGGAGCGGCTCGACATCGTCGCGATCACCGGCGGCGAGGATCACCGCCGCGCGCATGAGGGCGAGGCGCAGCGCTATTTCACCCCCGCCGACGGGCAGGCCCGCGCAGCGGTGGGGGCGATCTGGCAGGAACTGACCGGAGGCCGCTCCACCCCGCATGTGATCGGGGTGAACGGACGCGAGGTGCGCATTCCCGCCTGGGCCGATGGCGTCGCGCGGGCGAGCTTCTATGAACTCTGCGACCAGCCGCTCGGCCCGGCCGACTACCTTGCGCTTGCCCGCGCGGCCCGGGTGCTGATCCTCGAGGACATTCCCCGGCTGGGGTCGGAGAATTTCAACCAGGCCCGCCGCTTCGTGATCCTTGTCGATGCGCTCTACGAGGCGGGGACGCGGCTCTACTGCACTGCCGCCGCCCCGCCCGACCGGCTCTATGTCGAGGGCGAGGGCAGTTTCGAATTCGCCCGAACCGCCAGCCGCCTGATGGAAATGCAGGCGCGGGACTGGGGCGAGGGGCGGGAGCTGAAATGATCGGGGGCCGTTGACCGGCCCCCTGTTTTTCGCCCGCTCTGGCCTTGCCTGCTGCAGTCCGTCGGCGTGCCGCGCGACCTGCAATTCGCCTGCAACACCCCTTCAGGCTGTGGTGCATGGCGTCTTGACAACAAGTTCTAGGGCAAAGGCGATTCGTTCGTCAATGGAAAAATGCGCGGATGTGGTCCCGACTCCTCGTCATTGCGCACAGGCGGGACAGCCCGGCCCCATGTCTCGGGGTTGCCGCCCGGCTGCATCTTTTCGCCATGGCGGCGGGTCCGGGGCGATGCGCCGGCCCCGGACCCGTCACTGACTCAGCCGAAGACCCTGGTCAGCGCCTTGTCCACGGCGCCGGTGATCTGGTCGATGTCGTCCTTCGTCGCGATCAGCGGCGGGGCGAACAGCAGGCTGTTGTTATAGCCCGGCACCGAGCGGTTCTGTGCGCCGATGATGACGCCCTGCGCCAGACAATCGGCCGCCACCGCGCCGACCCTGGCCTCTTCGACCGGCTCGCGGGTTTCCCGATCACGCACGAGTTCGGCACCCGCAAACAGGCCAAGGCCGCGCACATCGCCCACGACCGGGTGCTTCGCCTTGAGCTCTTCGAGCCGCATCAGCAGATGCTCACCCATCGCGGTGGTGTTCTCGAGCAGGTTTTCATCCTCGATGATGCGCATGTTCTCCAGCGCCGCAGCCGGCCCGGCGGTGCAGCCGCCGAAGGTGGAAATGTCGCGGAAATAGCCCAGCGGGTCCGAGGCATCCTTGAACATCTCGAACACGCGTTCGGTGGTCACGCAGCAGGAAATCGCCGCATAGCCGGAGGCCACGCCCTTGGCGAGGGTGACGATATCGGGCTTGATCCCGAATTGCTCGTAGCCGAACCAGGTGCCGGTGCGGCCCATGCCACAGACGACCTCGTCGATATGGAGCAGGATGTCGTATTTCTCGCAGATCTCCTGCACCTTCTCCCAATAGCCCGTGGGCGGCGTGATCGCCCCGCCGCCGGCGGTGATCGGTTCGAGGCAGAGCGCGCCGACCGTGTCGGGCCCTTCGCGCAGGATCACCTCCTCGATGGCCTCGGCCACCCGGACGCCGTAATCCTCGCCCGCATATTCGGGCTGGGCCTGATATTCGTTGCAATGCGGCACCCGCACGAAGCCCGGCGCGAAGGGGCCGTATTGGGCGTTGCGCTCATCCTGGCCGCCAGCCGAGAGGCAGCCGATGGTGGTGCCGTGATAGTCGCGCTCACGATACAGGATCTTGTGCTTCTTGCCGCCGTAATGCTTGTGCGCGATCTGGCGCACCATCTTGAAGCCCTTCTCGTTCGCCTCGCTGCCGGAGTTCGCGTAGAAGACGCGGGTAAGGCCGGGCATCTTGGCAATCAGACGCTCAGCGAATTGCGCGCCGGGCACGGTGCCAGCGGCGCCGGCGAAATAGTTCATCTTCACCAACTGGTCGCGCACCACATTGGCGATGGATTCGCGGCCGTAGCCCACGTTCACCGTCCAGACCGCCCCCGAGACCGCGTCGATATGCTCGCGCCCGTTGATGTCCCACAGGCGCAGGCCCTTGCCCTCGACATAGATGCGGGGGTCGTTGGTCTCGAAGGGCTTGTGCTGCACCAGATGGTGCCAGACATGGGCGCGGTCGGCTTCGATCACCGCGCGCGGATCGTTGGTCATGAGGGTGTCCATGGCGGGCCTCGTACAAATGGCCGACGCCTGTTTCGGGGCGCGGACCGGGTGAAGGGGCGGGGCCCCGCTGCAAGCGGGCCCTGCACATAGTCAGCACCGCCCGCGCGCGCGGTCAATAGGGGCCGGGGTTGCCGTGCCGGGCCCGGCCGTGGCCGCCTGCTTGACCCGCGCGCGCCGTGACGCAAGATCGCGCCCGGACAACGGGGGTGGTGATGCGGATCAAGGACTCGACACAGCAGGAGCTGCGGGCGGTAGCCCATCGCCTTGCCGATGCCGCGCGGGAGGCGACCCTGCGCCATTTCCGCCGCCCGCTCGCCCCCGAGAACAAGAACGGCCCGGGCGGAGGTGCGGGCGCGGACGGGGCGCTGTTCGATCCTGTCACTGTCGCCGACCGCGAGAGCGAGGCGGCGATGCGCGCGATCCTTGCCCGCGAACGGCCACGCGATGCGATCCTTGGCGAGGAATTCGCGCCACAGGCCGGTGAGTCGGGCCTCACCTGGGTGCTCGACCCGATCGACGGCACCCGCGCCTATCTCTGCGGCGCACCGACCTGGGGGGTGCTGGTCGCCGTCGCGGACGAGGATGGCCCGATTTACGGCATCATCGACCAGCCTCATATCGGCGAACGCTTCGAGGGCGGCTTCGGCATGGCGCAGGTCACGGGCCCGGCCGGTGTGGCCGGTCTGCGCGCGCGGACGGGGCGTGCGCTGCACGAGGCCACGCTCCTGACCACCTTTCCCGAAATCGGCACGCAGGACGAATATCACGCCTTCCGCCGCGTGGCCGGGAAAGTGCAGCTCGCGCGCTACGGGCTCGATTGCTATGCCTATGCGCTTGTGGCTGCGGGTCAGGTCGATCTGGTGATCGAGGCCGGACTCCATCCCTTCGACGTGAACGCCCCCATCGCCGTGATCGAGGCGGCGGGTGGCGTGGTCACCGACTGGCAGGGAGGCAGGGCGGATCAGGGCGGACGCATCCTCGCCGCCGGGTCGCCCGAACTGCACGCGGAGGCGCTTGCGCTATTGCGGGGCTGACCCCCTCCCACCCGGGACCGCCGGAAGTCGAATCCCGTTGGCCGGCTCTGGCCCGGGATGAAAAAACGCTTTTCCTGATCGTGCGCGGGTGGCAGGTTGGCGCTATTCCTCAAGGAGGTTTGCCATGCGCATCCTGACGATTTTTGCCGCACTTGCCATGGGAGCAGCGCTCGGCGGCTGCGATGAGGCGGCACTCGCCCCCACCGCGACGCCCGAGGCCGCTGCACCCGCCGCGCCCGTCCCGGTTTCCGAAACCGCGCCCAACCCGGCCTTCGACGCGGCGCTCAACGCCTTTCGCGCGCAAAACGGTCAGAGCCGCGCCACGCCCGATGCAAGGCTGATGGCCGCCGCGCAGCGCCATGCTGACGATATGGCGGCGAACGGCTATTTCGACCACCGCAGTCGCGACGGGCGGACCTATATCCAGCGGATCGCGGCGGCGGGCTACAGCACCTGCTGGCCGGTCGAGAACATCGGCTGGGGCCAGCGCACTGCCGATGCGGCGCTCGCCAACTGGGCGGCTTCGGCACCGCATCGTCGCAACATGCTCACGAGCGGGACGGTCCAGTACGGGATCGGTCAGGCCGGCACGATCTGGGTTCTCGATCTCGCACGCGTCTGCTGAGGATCAAGGGCCGCGTGCCCGCCCGGTGATTGCCGCGATCATGCCCGAATCCTTGCGCAACCTGCACGGGCTGATCCGGCACAGGAGAGAGATCGACATGCGGCTTATGAGTGTTCTGGCAATGGCAGCATCGGCTGCGCTTCTTGCAGGCTGTGACGACACCGGGATGGCCTCGTCCGGAACAGCCCCGGCGGTGGTCGCGCGCGCATCCGCATCTGTCGCGCCGGATGCGGAATTCGAGGCCGCGCTCAACGCCTTTCGCACACAGAACGGATTGCAGCCTGCGACCTACAATCCGCGTCTTGCCGCCGCCGCCCAGCTTCATGCCGAGGACATGCAGGCCAACGGCTATTTCGACCATCGCAGCCTTGACGGCCGCACCTATACGCAACGGCTCGCGGCGCAGGGCTACCGGTCCTGCTGGCCCACGGAAAATCTTGCCTGGGGCCAGCGCAATGCGGCGCGGGCGGTCACCGAATGGGCGGGCTCTCCGAAGCATCACCGCAACATGATGCTGCAGGGTCGCGTCGAATACGGGCTCGGTCAGGCCGGCAACATCTATGTGCTGGAACTCGCCCGGGTCTGCTGACCGGCGATATAGACGGCTGAAATCGCGCGGTCGTCCCCCATCATGATCGTGGGGAAGACCGCCTCCCACAGATCGCCCGCCCGCATGGCGCGCTGTGCGATGGCGGGGGTCGAGGCGAGGTCGAGCACCACCAGATCGGCCTCCGCCCCCTCGGCCAGCCGCCCGATCCTGTCCGCCAGATGCAGCACCCGGGCCGAGCCTTCGGTGGCGAGCCACAGAAGCTGTGCCGGGTGGATCGCATTGCCGCGCAACTGGCCGATCTCGTAGGCCGCCGCCATCGTGCGCAGCATCGAGAAACTGGACCCTCCGCCCGTGTCGGTGGCCAGCCCGACGCGCTGCCCTTCACGCATGAGGCCGCCCATGTCGAACAGGCCGGAGCCGATGAACGTGTTCGAGGTCGGGCAATGCACCAGCCCCGCCCCGGTCTCGCGCAGGCGCGCGCGTTCGCGCGGTTCGAGGTGGATCGCATGGCCGAAGACCGCGCGCTCGCCCAGGAGGCCGAAGGCTTCGTAGGTGTCGAGATAATCGCGCGCCTGCGGGTAAAGCCCCTTCACCCATTCGATCTCGTCCACCTGCTCGCTCAGATGCGTCTGCATGAGGCAGGAGGGGTGCTTGGCCCAGAGCGCGCCCAATGCCTCGAGCTGTTCCGGCGTCGAGGTCGGCGAAAACCGTGGCGAGATCGCATAGCCTGCGCGGCCCTTCCCGTGCCAGCGGGAGATGAGCGCGGCGGAATCGTCATGGGCCGACTGGGCCGTGTCGCGCAGGTTTTCGGGTGTGGTTTCGGGGCGGTCCATACAGGTCTTGCCCGCGACCACCCGCATTCCGCGCGCCTCCGCCGCCTCGAAGAAGGCGTCTACGCTGGCGGGTGCGACGGTCGTGTAGCTGCAGAGCGTCGTCGTCCCGTGGTCGAGCGCCAGGTCGAGTGTGCGCCCGGCCGCCTCCTGCGCATAGACGGGATCGGACAGCCGCGCCTCTTCGGGAAAGGTGTAGAGATTCAGCCAGTCGATCAGCCTCTTGCCCCATGAGGCGATGATGCCGGTCTGGGGGTAATGCATGTGGGCATCGACGAATCCCGGCAGGATCAGCCCCGCGCCGTGGTCCGTGACCTGCGCCCGGGGATGGGCCGCGCGCAATTCATCGGCCCCGCCCACGGCGGCGATCACGCCGTCGCGGATCAGCACCCCGCCGCGCGCGGAATGGCGCGTGGCCTCCTCGATCGGCGCGTTGAACGGGTCGGCGGTGAAGGCCAGGGTCTGGCCGACAAGAAGATGTTCGCTCATGGACCGGACCCTATGGGCGGTGTTGACCGGGGTAAAGCGCCGGCGGCACGACTTTCCCGTTGTTTCGGCCGGAGTCCGAGGCTAGGCAGGCGTGAATTTGGGGGTGTGCCATGGCCGACTCCGACACGATCGCGGAAGAGGAAGACGAGGTCTTCGGCCTGCCCCCGACGACCCTTGCCGACGTGCGCGATGCGCTTGAGGCCGGGGACGAGAGCCGCCTTGCCGAACTGACCGGCGACCTGCACCCGGCCGACCTTGCCGATCTGGTCGAACATCTCCCCGCGCGCGAGCGGCGCGAACTCGTGGCCCTCGTCCCCGGCCTTGTCGACGGTGATGTGCTGTCGGAACTGGCCGAGGGTCTGCGCGACGAGGTTGTCGCGCTGCTCGCCCCCGGTGAACTTGCCCAGGCAGTGCAGGAACTGGATTCGGACGATGTCGTCGATCTGGTCGAGACGCTGGACGAGGAAGGGCAGGAAAGCGTCCTCGCCGCCCTTGCCGCGCCCGAACGGGTGCAGGTCGAGAAGGCGCTCGCCTATCCCGAGGGGTCTGCCGGGCGGCTCATGCAGGTCGAGGTGGTGCGCGCCCCGGAGCACTGGACCGTTGCCGAGGCAACGGCACATCTGCGCAGCACGGGCGAGCTGCCCGACCAGTTCTATCATGTGGTCCTTGTCGATCCGCGCATGAAGCCCGTGGGCTATTGCACGCTCGGCCGTATCCTTTCGTCGCCCGCCGCCACGCGGCTGCGCGACATCACCGAGGACAGTTTCCGCGTCTTTCATGTCCTTGATGACGAGGAAGAGGTCGCGCGTGCGTTCCACCGCTATCATCTGATTTCCGCGCCGGTGGTGGATGACAACGACCGGATCGTGGGGGCCATCACCATCGACGACGCGGTGCGCATCCTCGACGAGGAGCACGAGGAGGACATGCTCGGCCTCGGGGGCGTCGCGGGCGATTCGGGGATCAGTGCGCGCCCGTCCGAGATCCTGCTCGGCCGTGCGCCGTGGCTGGGCGTCAATCTCGTCTCGGCCGTGCTTGCCTCGATGGTGATCGGCCTGTTCGAGGATGCAATCCAGCAGATCGTGGCACTGGCCGTGCTCCTGCCCATTGTCGCCTCGATGGGGGGTGCGGCCGGGACGCAGGGGCTGACTGTCGCCGTGCGGGCACTGGCGACGCGCGACCTGACGGTCGCCACTGC
>CAYUBT010000093.1:0-869 GCA_964443055.1 uncultured Rubellimicrobium sp. | reverse complement strand
GGCCGCGTGATCCTGCGCGAACTGGCAATCGGCCTTGTGAACGGCCTCGTCTTCGCCGTCGTGATCGGATTCACTTCCTGGTGGCGTTTCGACGACGGGATGCTTGGCCTCGTCATCGCGCTGGCGATGGTGGTGAATCTGGTCGTTGCCGCCGGGGCGGGTGTGCTGGTGCCGCTGACGCTCGAGCGGCTGCGGATCGACCCAGCCATCGCCTCGGGTCCCTTCGTGACGATCGTGACCGATATCGTCGGCTTCTTCGCCTTTCTGGGCCTTGCCGTGGTGATCCTGCTGTGACCCTGACTGCAGCCAAGGCCGAGGCCCGCCGTGCGGCCTTCGCCCGCCGCAAGGCGGCCCATGCGGCGGGGCATCCGTTGCCTGCCGCGCGGCTGATCGAGGTGCTTGCGGATCATGCGCGGCACCCGCTCGCCGGTTACATGCCGATGCGCACCGAGATCGACCCGCTCCCGGCCATGGCGGCCCATGCCGCGCGCGCGCCTGTGGGCGTGCCGGTCATCATTGCCCCGGCCACGCCGCTGCGCTTCGCCCGCTGGACACCGGAGACACCGATGGTTCCGGGCGATTTCGGCGCGCTCATTCCTGAAAACTGCGAATGGATGATCCCCGAACTGGTGATCGTGCCGCTCGTCGCCTTCGACCGGAGGGGCGGGCGGCTGGGCTACGGCGGCGGCTTCTACGACCGCACGCTCGCCGGGCTGCGCGCGCGAGGCCCCGTCACCGCCATCGGCTTTGCCTGGGGCGCGCAGGAGGCGGAGGGCCTGCCGCTTGAAGCGGTGGACGAACCCCTCGATCTGATCGTCACCGAAGCGGGGGTGATCCGGCCCGACCCTGACGCGCCGTCCTGAACGCCC
>CAYUBT010000092.1:0-10195 GCA_964443055.1 uncultured Rubellimicrobium sp. | reverse complement strand
CGATCCATTCCTCGTTCACGCCGTCATGGTTGCGCGGCAGAATGCGCATGACCTCGCGCCCCTTGGCGTCGATGCGGATACTGGAGCCGAGCGCATCCATTACGTCGATGCTCTCGGTCTTGGTCAGTTCCCATGGTCGCGCAGTGAAAGCATAGGGTTTCGAGGTGAGCGCGCCGACCGGGCACAGGTCGATGACATTGCCCGAAAGATTCGAGCCCACGACAGCGCGCAGGGCCGCCGACACCTCGTCCTCGCCGCCACGTTCGAGGCCGAGAATCTCGTTGTCATAGGTGGTGATGCGCGTGTCCTCGCCCCGGCCGAGCGTGCCCCACTCGTTCAGCCCGGCAACTTCGGTGGTGAAGCGCACGCAGCGGGTGCAGTAGATGCAGCGCGTCATGGTCGTGGCGATCAGCGGGCCGATGTCCAGATCGGGCAATGCGCGCTTGGGTTCGCGATAGCGCGAGAAATCGACGCCATAGGCGATGGCTTGGTCCTGCAGGTCGCATTCACCGCCCTGGTCGCAGATCGGGCAGTCGAGCGGGTGGTTGATGAGGAGGAATTCCATCGCCCCCTCGCGCGCCTTCTTCACCATGGGCGAGTTGGTCTTGACCTGCGGCGGCTCGCCATTGGGTCCGGGGCGGAGATCCTTCACCTGCATGGCGCAGGAGGCGGCGGGCTTGGGCGGGCCGCCAACGACCTCGACCAGGCACATGCGGCAGTTCCCGGCGATCGAGAGCCGCTCGTGGTAACAGAAACGCGGGATCTCGATTCCCGCTTCCTCGCAGGCCTGGATGAGGGTCATCGACGCAGGCACCTCGATGATCGTGCCGTCGATGTCGAGCTTCCGCAGATCGGCCTCGGGACTGGCCATGGTGCCACACCTCGCATTTCGCATGGCCCGTGGATCGACTGGCTGGAGGCGAACCCCGGGCTTGTGGCCGGGTTCTAACCCGACCGCGCAGGATGTGCCAGAAGCTTCCTGCCGCAGGGTGGGGAATGTGGCTTCAGCGCAGAAGCCGGCCGATCTGGCTGTCCTCGGCCATCTGCGTACGGCCGACGGCGCAATAGCTGGCCGGGTCGTTCCTCACACCGCCAAGCTCGGCAAAGCGTTGCCAGGCCATGGCTTCGAGCCGCTGCTTCTCGGCGCGGTCGTCCATGAATGTGCTGATTTCGTCGCGGGTGTAGCCCATGCGCTGCGCCTCGCTGCGCAACCCGCCAAGGAAGGCGAGACCGCGCAGGATGCGTGCATCCAGGGAGTCGCAGCGCTCGCCGATCTCGTAGGCGATGGCGGCGGCGATGAGCCCGTCGCGAATCTGCGGCTGTTCGGACAGGGGCACGCGTTCGGCGAATGCGAGCGCGGGCGCGGCGAGGACGACGGCGGCGAGAAGGGCAGGAAGGTTGCGCATAGCTGTCTCTTGATCGAGGATTCTCATGCTGCGCACCGGGCACTGCTCATCGCCCGGGGCAGGAATGCTTTCGGGCGCGATGGACGGTTATGCAATAGCAGTCGGCAACGGGAGGGACACCGAACGCATGTTGCGGTGAAGCTCGGGCCTTTCTTCCGGGATGATGTGGCGACCTCCAACAGCGCGCCCCTTCCCCATCCGTCATTGCAAGGAGGCGAAGGCGACGTGGCGAGCCGGAGGCGTCGGGGGTCTGGGTTGCTTCGCTTGCGCCCGCAATGACGAAAAATGACGAAAGGCGTGACGGACCCCAAGCCCCCGGGCAACGGGGACCGTGGTTCGCGTCCTCAGCCGGGTCCGGTCCGCGCGACATAGGCGGCGCAGCCGGTGAGGGCGGCGTTGTCGTCCTCGATCACGCTGACGCGGAACGCATGTTCGAGCATGTCGATCCAGCGCGGGGCGCGGAAACGTGCGGTCAGGCCGAACTCGTCCAGCCAGGGCGCCACCGCGCGGGCCATGCCGCCGATCAGGAAGATGCCGCCGAAGGGCAGATGGACCAGCGCCAGATCACCCAGCACCTGCCCGAGAATGCGCACGTAAAGCGCGACCGCTGCCCCGGCCCTCTCGTCACCCGTCGCGAGCGCGTGAATGATCGCATGCGAATCATCGAGCGCATGGCCTCCGTCGCGCGCGGCGAGAAAGCCGTGGAGATGGCCGAGGCCCCGTCCCGACAGCGCCTCCTCGACACTGGCGCGGCGGGTGCGCCCCGGCTCGGCCGGCAGGGATTCGATATGGCGCAGCAGCGCAAGCTCCTCGGCATTCGTCACCGGCAGGCTCACATGACCACATTCCGAGGGGAGGACCACGCGCGCAGGGCCCGCGCCATGAACCGGCGCGGCGTTCACCCCGGTGCCAAGTCCCACGACCAGAATCGCCGCTCCCGCCCGCACCGGGCCATCCACCACGACCCGAATCCGTTCGGGCGCGACATGGCCCAGGGCATGGCCCTGCGCCTGCAGATCGTTGAGCAGCACCGCGCGACCCGCGCCCGTGGCTGCGGCAAGGGTCGTCTCGCTCATCCGCCAGTCGAGATTCGTCATGAGCGCCCGGCCGTCCTGCACCGGCCCGGCCACGGCGACGCAACACAGGTCCGGCGCGGGCGCGCCGGACTCCCTGAGGTAATCCGCGAGGATCGATTCAAGCCCCAACCGCCCTGCATTGCGGAAATGGCGCAGGCTGCCCGGCTGCAATTCAACCCCGCGCGCGAGCGCCACGCGGGTATTGGTGCCGCCGATATCGGCCACGACGGACAGGGGAGGCGCGAAACTGGACATGGCCCTCACTCACCAAGGCGGCTTCGGTGATATGGGCGATACAGGCTCCGGGCAAGCGATGCTCAGAACGAGGGCTCCTCGAGCACCCCGTCTGCCGTCATCTGCGCATAGAGCAGCCCCTCGCGCAGGCCACGATCGGCGACCGAGAGCCGGTCGGTCGGCCAGAGCCGCATGAGCGCCTGCAGGATCGCCGCCCCGGGCATGATGAGCACATGCCGATCCTTGCCGATCCGCGGATCACTGCGTCGCCCCTCGGGGCCGAGCTTCAGATAGGTGTGGATCACCCGGTCGATCTGGTCGCTGGTCATCGTCAGCCCGTCCACCCGGGCGCGATCATAGCGCCGCAGGCCGAGATGGCTGGCCGCCACCGTCGTGACCGTGCCCGAGGTGCCGATGATCTGGAACCCCTCGCGCGCCTGGATGAGCGAGGCGGGGGCGAATGTCTGCAGCTTCTCCTCGAAATACCAGCTCATGAGCGCATAACGCGCGGCATCGTCCTCGACATCGCGGAACTGGTCGCGCAGCGTGGCCACGCCGAGCGGCACCGAGATCCAGTCCGTCACCCGCGCGCGGGGGAACGGGCCGGTGTTCTGGCGAAAGCCCGAATGCAGCCGCATGATCGCACGCGGACGTTCGGCGCGCGGCACCTGGGTGAGGTCGATCCAGACGAGTTCGGTCGAGCCGCCGCCGATGTCGACGACCAGAAGCTGGTCCGTCCGCGTCGAGACCAGCGGCGCGCAGGAGACGACGGCGAGCCGCGCCTCTTCCTCGGGGCCGATGACCTGCAGATCAAGCCCGGTCTCGCGCGCGACCTGCCGCAGGAAGGCGGGGCCGTTTCTTGCCCGTCGGCAGGCTTCGGTGGCGACGAGCCGCATATGTGTCACGCCGTGGCGGTTGAGCTTCTTGCGACAGATGCGCAGCGCGGCCAGCGTGCGATACATCGAGGAGCGCGACAGCCTGCCCGAGGCTTCGAGCCCCTGCCCGAGCTGCACCGATTTGGAAAAGGAATCAATGACGTGAAACACGCTGCCGCGCGGCTGCGCGATCAGCATCCGACAGGAATTCGTGCCCAGGTCCAGCGCCGCATAAAGCGTGGACGGGTCAGGTGTCAGGCGACGGGCCGTCTCGACCGCGACGGGATACGCGCCCGCGCCAAGGGGACGCTCGGGCGCCACAGTCACGCCCTCCATTTCGAGTTGACCCAAATCTAGGATGCGCGGGGCGTTCGTGCAAGCTCAACATGACATCGGGCCGGGCCTCCGGATCCCTCGCGCCTTCCGTCATTGCGAGCGAAAGCGAAGTAACCCAGCTCCAGCGCTCCAGCTTGCCGCACCGGCTGCGCCGTCTCGCGATGACGGAGAGGCGGGCAGATCCTCACCGTTCCGGCGCGGGCATCCAGTCGTCATCATCCCCGGGCGGCAGTGAAAACCGGCCGTGTTCCCAGTCGCCGCGACGCCAGGCCGCTTTCGCTTCCTCGATCCGTTCGCGCGAGGAGGCTACGAAATTCCACCAGATGTGGCGGGGGCCGCCCAATGTCGCGCCGCCCAGCAGCATCACCCGAGCGCCCGCGTCACCCGCCCGCAGCGACAGGCGGTCACCCGGGCGGAATACGAGCATCCGGCCCGCGTCATGGGTCTCGCCGCCGACCTCGACGCTGCCGGTCAGGACGTAGGCACCCCGGTCCTCGTGGTCGTCGGGCAGCGGGAGCGCCGCGCCGGGTTCGAGGATCGCGTCGGCGTAGAAGGTCTCTGAGGGCATCTCCATATCCACCTTCGCGCCCCAGGCGTGGCCGAGGATCAGGCGCACGTCCTTGCCCTCGCCCTTCAGCACCGGCAGGTCTCCGGCCCCCAGATGTGCGAATCCCGCCGGATCGTCTTCATGCGATTCCGGCAGCGCGATCCAGGTCTGCAGGCCGAACATCGACATCGGCTGTTGCCGCGCCTCACCGTCCGTGCGTTCGGAATGGGTGATCCCCTGTCCTGCCATCATCCAGTTCACCGCCCCGGGCTCGATCCACTGATCGGTGCCAAGCGAATCGCGGTGATGCAGGCGTCCGCGCAGCAGATAGGTAACCGTGCCCAGGCCGATATGCGGATGGGGGCGGATATCAATGCCTTCGCCGGTGAGAAATTCGGCCGGCCCCATCTGGTCGAAGAAGATGAACGGCCCGACCATCTGTCGCTTGCCCGAGGGCAGCGCCCGGCGCACCTCGAAGCCGCCCAGATCACGGGCGCGCGGAACGATCACGGTTTCGATCGCGTCGATGTCAGCGTCGGTCAGGGGAATGGTCGGGTCAAGGGCGGGATTCCAGCTCATGTCAGCCTCCTCATGTCCGACATCAATTTGGGTCCCGCGCGAGGATGTTGCAATTCCGCACAAAAGGTCAGGAACCGTTTGCAGATGAACAGCGAGGGGTGGTGGATGGTGGGTGGTGAGGGATTCGAACCCCCGACATTCTCGGTGTAAACGAGACGCTCTACCGGCTGAGCTAACCACCCGGGAGCCCGCCCCATCCGGGAAACGGGAGGGAGTGGTGGGTGATAAGAGATTTGAACTCCTGACATCTTCCGTGTGAAGGAAGCGCTCTACCACTGAGCTAATCACCCGTTCGGCGCCGTTTAGCGCCAGTCACCCCGTGGTGCAAGCCTTTCGTCATGTCGGGCAGGGCCACTCCGCCCATCATTGCAAGCGCAGCGAAGCAACCCAGCTTTCCAACGTCTCTGGCTTGCCGCACCGGCTTTGCCTCCTCGCAATGACGACGCGAGGCCGGTCCATCACGCCTGCGGGAGCCGTGCGCGGATACGGGGATGCGGGCTTTCATTGGCGCGTCTGCGCGGGTATCGTCGCGCCAAATCGGCAGGAAGCGCCGCCCGGGACAGATGCAGGCAGAGAGGCAGCGAATGGTTGGTGAGATCGCGCGGAGGGTGAGCGCGCAGACGATGGGCGCACCTGAAAGGGTTCGTCCGGCGAACCGGGGCATGCTGCGGGCCGGTGCGGCCGCGCTTGCCGTCATTGCCATCCTCGCAGGCTGTTCCGAAGAGGGCCTGCCCGGCACGGGCGGCTCCGCCTCCTCGGTCGAACTCGTCGAACGTGACGTCGAAGCGCCCGAAATCTTCCACACGACGGCCAGCGGCCTGTGGGATGGTCGCCCCTCGCTTGGCGGGGTCTGGGTCGCGCATCCGGATGTGAGCGAGCCCGAGCGGGTCATCATCCGCAACGAGGACAACGGGAAATTCGTCATCGGCGCGCTGTTCCGGCGTGAACGCGACAACCCCGGCCCGGCGCTGCAGGTCTCGTCCGACGCAGCCGAGACGCTGGGAATGCTGGCGGGCGCCCCTGCCAATCTCAATGTCACGGCCCTGCGGCGCGAGGAGGCCGCGCAGCCCGCGCCAACGCCCGAATCCTCACCCGAGGCCACGCCGGACTCACCCGTCGAAACTCCGCTCGCGGCGGCGGAGGGCATCACCACGCAGACCCTCGATGGCGCGCCCGCCGCGGCACCGGAAGCTGCCGCCTCCCCCTCCCCCTCTCTCCCCCCGGCCCCAGCGCCTGCGGCGGCGTCCTCGCTCGACAAGCCCTATATCCAGCTCGGCATCTTCTCGGTCGAGGCCAACGCACGCAGCCTCGCCGAGGACATGACCACCCGCGGTATGCCCGCACGCGTGGCCAGCTCCACGGTGCAGGGCAGTCCGTTCTGGCGCGTCATCGTCGGCCCGGCAGGGTCCGAGGCGCAGAGATCCGCCTATCTCGACCAGGTGAAGGCCCAGGGCTTTGCCGACGCCTATTTCGTGCGCAACTGATCGGGCGGGCCGCGGGGTCCGCCGCCCGGATTCGCCAATGGATGTCCGACCATGACCCGTCTTCTCGCCCTTCTGGCCCTTGTCCTGCCGCTGGGGGCCCCGCCCGCACAGGCTCAGGATTTCGTCTCCGGGGCCACGGCCGTCTGGGTCCATGACATGACCACCGGCACGACGCTTCTGGAACAGAATGCCGACGTGCCCCTGCCGCCAGCCTCGATGTCCAAGCTCATGACGCTCTACATGGCCTTCGAGGCCATCGCGAATGGGCGGCTCTCGGTGGACGAGGAACTGATCGTCTCGCAGCACGCGATGGATTACGGCGGCTCCTCGATGTTCCTGCGCGCGGGCGAGCGCGTGCGGGTCGAGGATCTCCTGCGCGGGGTCGTGGTGCTCTCGGGCAACGACGCCGCCACCGTTCTGGCCGAGGCGCTGTCCCCCGATGGCACCGAGGCCGGTTTCGCGCGCGCCATGACCGAACGCGGACGGCAGATCGGTCTCACCGCCTCGACCTTCGCCAATGCGAGCGGCTGGCCCGATCCGGTTCAGCGCATGTCGGTGCGTGATCTGGGCATTCTCGCCGAGCGGCTCATCACCGATTTCCCGACCTTCTATCCGCTCTTCGCGGAAGAGGAATTCGCCTTCGACAACCGGGTCCCGGCCAATTCGCAGAACCGCAACCCGATGCTGAGCCTCGGCCTTGGCGCGGACGGGCTCAAGACCGGCCATACGAACGAGGCGGGCTACGGGCTCGTCGGCTCTGCCAAACAGGGCGAGCGGCGCATCGTCTTCGTCATCACCGGCCTGCCGTCCGAGGCGGCGCGGCAGGAGGAGGCCACGCGCATCCTCAACTGGGCCTTCCGCCAGTTCGCCCTGCGCGATCTGGGGAGCGCGGGCACCCGGATGGGCGAGGCCAGCGTCTGGATGGGCGATGAATCGCAGGTCGCGCTCGTCCTGCCCGAGGATCTGCGCGTGCTCATGCCCGCCCTCGCTCCCGGCGCGGTCGAGGCCGAAATCGTCTATGACGGGCCGGTCGCGGCCCCGGTGGCAGCAGGCGCGGAACTCGCCCGGCTGCACATCACCCGCGAGGGGCTGCCCGACCTCGATCTGCCGCTCGTGGCCGGGGCCGATGTTGCCGCCGGAGGTTTCGGTGTGCGGATGCGCGCGGCGCTTCATGTCCTCATGACGCGATTGCGGGCCGACGAGACGGATGTGGCTGTCGAGGGCGCATGAAGGGTCCGCTCTTCATCACTTTCGAGGGAATCGACGGCTCGGGCAAATCCACACAGGCGCGGCGACTGGCCGAGGTGCTCCGCGGCGCGGGCGCACCCGTCACGCTCACGCGCGAGCCCGGGGGCAGCGCGGGGGCCGAGGAAATCCGCGCGCTGCTGGTGACGGGCGATCCGGGCCGCTGGTCGGCCGAGACCGAAATCCTGCTCTTCACCGCCGCCCGCCGTGACCACCTCGAACGCACGATCCACCCCGCCCTCACCCGTGGCGATGTGGTCATTTGTGACCGTTTCGCCGATTCCACCCGCATCTATCAGGGCGCGACACGGGGCGACCTGCGCGGCAAGGTGGACCGGCTGCACGAGCTGATGATCGGCGTCGAGCCTGATCTCACGCTCATCATCGACATGGACCCGGGCCACGCCCTTCGGCGCGGGCTCGCGCGTGAAGGCGCGGGACAGAGATTCGAGGACATGGGCCTCGCCCTGCAGGAAAAGGTGCGCGCCGGCTATCTCGACCTCGCGCGCGCCGCGCCCTCCCGCTGCATCGTCGTGGATGGCGACCGCGACGCGGATTCCATCGCCCATGACATTGCCGCAATCGTCCGCGACCGGCTGGATCGGGGACAATGAGCGCGCGCAGGGCCCAGACAGAGGCCGACCCGGCCCCCGGCCCCGACCGGATCGAGGGCGCGCCCCATCCGCACGAGACCGGGGCCCTCTTCGGCCATGACGCGGCCGAGGCCGAATTCCTCGCCGCGTTCCGGTCCGGGCGGCTGCATTCGGGCTGGCTGATCGCCGGGCCGCAGGGCGTGGGCAAGGCGACGCTCGCCTATCGGATCGCCGCTTTCCTGCTTGCATCTCCCCCGGCCGATGCCATGTCGCTGGCCGTCCCATCCGACGATGCGGACCTGCGCCTGATCCGTCAGGGCGCCCATCCGCGCCTGTTCGTGCTGCGCCGTGCCCCGCAGGAGAGGGGCGAGGGCTTCCGCACCCAGATCACCGTCGAGGAGACCCGCCGCCTGCGCAGCTTCTTCCAGCTTTCGGCCACCGACGGCGGGCGGCGGGTGGTGATCGTCGATGCAGCGGACGAAATGAACGTGAACGCCGCCAACGCGCTGCTGAAGCTGCTCGAGGAACCGCCGCCACTGGCGACCCTCCTGCTGGTGGCGCATCGCCCCGCCGCACTCCTGCCGACGATCCGCTCGCGCTGCCGGATGCTGCGGCTCCCGCCGCTTGCCCCTGACGACCTGGCCCGGGCGCTTGCGCCGATCCTGCCCGAAGACGCCGTGACGCCCGCGCTGACGGAACTGGCGGCCGGTTCGGCAGGCCGGGCCGTGACGCTGGCGCTGGGCGGGGGCGACAGGGTCTATGACGAACTCGTCACCCTGCTCTCCAGCCTGCCCCGGCTTGATCGTGCGGCGGCCTCGCGACTGGCCGAAAGCTGCAGCGGCAGGACGGCGGCCGGGCGATTCGGCCAGATGCTCGACATGGCCGATCTGCTCCTGACCCGCATTGCCCGCACCGGCGTCATGGGTCCGCCTGCGCAAGAGGCCGCGAGGGGCGAGGCCGCCCTGCTCGCCCGCCTCGCCCCGCATGATGCCGCCGCGCGCATCTGGGCCGACCTGCAACAGGATCTCGCCACCAGCACCCGTTTCGGAAAGGCGGTGAACCTTGACCCTGCCAGCCTGATCCTCGATATGCTGGTGCGGATCGAAAGGACGGCGGCAAGTCTCGCCGCAAGCTGAGGCAGGACCTTGCCCGCAGATTCTCCCGTATCATCGGACGCACCCGGCTTTGCCCTGGTGGACAGTCATTGCCATCTCGACTTCCCCGATTTCGCGGATGAACTCGACGATGTCATCGCCCGCGCCCGCGCGGCCGGCGTCACGAGGATGGTGACGATCTGCACGAGGATGGGAAACCTGCCGCGCGTGCAGGCCATGGCCGGGGCGCATGACGGGCTGTTCTTCGCCGCAGGCGTCCATCCGATGAGCGTGGAAGAGGAAGAGCCGGTCACGGTGGAGCATCTCGTCGCCCTGACCGCGCACCCCAAGATGGTGGGGATCGGCGAGACCGGGCTCGATTACCACTACACGCCCGACAGCGCGGTAAGGCAGCAGGCGTCGCTGCGCGTTCATATCGAGGCCGCGCAGGAGACGGGGCTGCCGCTCATCATCCATGCCCGCGATGCGGACGAGGATATGGAGGCGATCCTCGCGCAGGGCTTCAGGAACAGGCCCTATACCTGCGTGATGCATTGCTTTTCATCGGGAGAGCGCCTTGCCCGTGCGGCGCTGGAGATGGGGTTCTACCTGTCGATGTCCGGCATCGCCACCTTCCCCAGAAGCACCGATCTGCGCGCGATCTTCGCTGCCGCGCCCCTTGATCGCATCCTTGTCGAGACCGACAGCCCCTATCTCGCCCCCGTG
>CAYUBT010000091.1:0-10332 GCA_964443055.1 uncultured Rubellimicrobium sp. | reverse complement strand
CTTTCGTGCGCTGGCCATCCTCTGCGCCCTTGTTGCCGGCCCCGGCCTTGCGCAGGCCGAAAGCGGGCTGGTCACCTTGCGCACCGGAGATGATGCGCGCGGCTGGGAAGGGGTCGGGCGGCTCGAGATCGCGGGCAAGGGTTTCTGCACCGCGACGCTGATCGCCCCCGACCTGGTGCTCACCGCCGCCCATTGCCTGTTCGAGCGCGACTCGGACGTACGCGTCGCGCCCGAGCGTCTCGAATTTCGCGCAGGCTGGCGAAACGGCCGCGCGGGTGCCTATCGCAGCGTCCGCCGCGCGGTGCCGCACCCCTCCTACGTGAATGACGGTACGGGCGCGGAGGCGAGCCGCTGGGATCTGGCACTTGTCGAACTCTCGCAGCCGATCCGGTCGAGCGAGGTGCATCCCTTCGGTGTCGCAGGCGCGGTTCCTGTAGGCGCGCAGGTGGGCGTCGTCTCGTATGCGCGCGACCGGGCCGAAGCACCGTCACTTCAGGACCTGTGTCATGTCGTCGCCACCGAGGCGGGGGTGATGGTCCTTTCCTGTGATGTCGATTTTGGCTCGTCCGGCGCGCCGGTCTTTCAGGTGATCGGCGGGATCACGCAGGTTGTCTCGGTCGTCTCGGCCAAGGCGGAACTCGATGGCGCGCGGGTGGCGGTGGGGATGGATCTGACCGAGCCGCTGGCCGATCTGCGCGCGCTCCTCGAGGATTCGAGCTTTGCCGCGGCCCCGCCGGGCGCGGTCCGTGTCATCCGGCCGGGCGAGCGGATCGAGACGGGCGCACGGTTCGTCAGCGTCGGCGAGTGAGGGCGGCATGAGGCTGTCCCTGCTCGTGATGGCCGCTGTCGTTGTATCTGCCGGTTGCGCCCTGGTGGACCCGCCCGCCCCGAGCGCCTTCGCCCCGGCGGCGGAACTGACCGGCTCGCCCGAGATCGCGGCCTATGAATCGCGGTTCGCCGCGCTGATCGGCGGGTTCGACGTGCAGCGGCTGCGCGCGCTCGCCGGTCTGCCGGATGACTGGAGCGGGCCGCATCCCGAATGGCTGACGCCTGTTCTTGACCCGATCACTGCGCGCGCTGCCGCGCTTGATACGCCCCGCATCCCGCCCGTGCCCGGCCTGCGGCCCGGCGCGCATGACTGGCCCGGTCGCTGGCGGCAGGCGGTGACGGTGCTGATCCTGACCGATGGTCCGGCCGTGCGGGGCGTGCCCTTCCGCATCCCCGACCAGAATGAACTCGAACGGGTCGTCTCGTTCCGCTCCATCGCCGAGGGCGATGCACGGATCACCGCGAGATGCGACGGTCCCACCCGTCTTGCCACCGCGCAGGCCGAGGGACCGCGTCCGGCGACCGGGCCGGTCGCATTCACCGTCCCGGCGGGCGAACGCGATGTCACGCGGCTGATCCTGCCGCCGCAGACAGAGACCTGCCGCCTGACGATCCGCTACCCGGGGCAGGAGGCGCGCGTGCTCGAACTGGTCGGCGAAAGCGCCGCCGATCCCGCCATTGCCGCGCTCGACCGGCGGTTCGACGTCTGCCTGCAGCCCGATGAATCCCGGCTCGACCCGCTCGAATCAGCCTTCTTCGCCGAACGCTGGATGTCGCAGACCTGTGTCGCGGACCCGGGAGCGCCGATCCTGCTGCCCGATTCGCGCGATGGCTATAACGCCAAGCTCGAGGCGCTGACGGGCATGCGGCTGACGGATGCCGATTTCGACACTGGCAATCCCGATGTGCCGCTCGATTTCAGCAATGCGCCCCGGCTTGATGCGATCTGGATGAGTTATCTCGACCTCAAGGCCGATTTCTCGGGCGCGATCATGGAGCGCGCCCTGCGCTGGCACGCGGAGCGGGGGGTGCTGATCCGCATCCTCGTCTCCGAAGTGCTCGAACAGCCACTGGACCTTGCCATGTGGGAGGGGCTGGCTGCGCAGTTCCCGAATGTGCAACTCCAGCTCTTCGCCTGGAGGCCGCCCCTTCATGCGTCGCAACGGAACCATCTCGACACCTGGCACCGGGTGAATCACGTCAAGCTGTTCGTCACGCTGGCGTATGATCCGACACGCTCGCGGGCAATCCTGGGCGGGCGCAACATCCATGACGGGTTTCTCTTCGAGCGTTCGCTCGACCTTTCCGAATGGCCGGAACTGCAGCAATATGGCGAGCCGGGCGAACTGAGCCTCGACTATTTCTCGACCTACCACGATTTCGAGGTCGAGATCACTGCGCCGGACATGGTGCGCACGCTGGCCGCGCATCTGGCGAGCTTCTGGCACCGCGACGAGGTGACGTCGCTCATGCGGCCCTTCTCGGTCGGAACGACGGGGCCCGGATCGGCGCAGGTGGCGCTGACAGGGGCGCGTCATTTCATCTCGGTCCCCTATTTCGACGGGGCCGCGCTCGAGCATTACTGGGTCGATCTGATCGACGGTGCCGAACACTCCATCGAGATCGTGACGCCCTATCTCAACCCCACGCCCGCGATCGAGGCGGCGCTGAACCGGGCGCAGGCGCGCGGGGTCGGAATCACCATCGTCGCGCGGGTGGCGCTTTACGGCGACCTTGGCGGGCGGCTCATGACCGAGATGAACGCGCTATTCGTGGAGAGCTATGCGGAGCGGCTGATCCTGTATGAATACGACCGGCCCGATGTGGTGCTGCATTCCAAGATCCTGCTGATCGACGGGCGCCTGAGCGTCGTTTCCTCGGTGAATCTCAACCGGCGCAGCTTTCTGCACGACACGGAAAACGGCCTCGCCGTGCTCGATCCCGGCTTTTACCATCGGATGCGCGCCGTCGTTGACAGCTATATCGCTGAATCCTACCGGCTCAGGCCCGACAGCTATCCCGTCCGGCCGGCGGTGCGGCGGCTGTTCGAATCCGAATGGGTGCGCGACCTGTTCTGATCGGCGGCCTATTGCAGGAAATCGCGAAAGACGTGCCAGGCCGGGGCGCGGCCAAGGGCGATTGCCCCCGCGTCGATAGCGATGTCGATGCTCTCCTCCGGGAGTGAGAGGCGCGTGGGGATCGAGTTCATGGTCTCGCGCATCGGCTCGGGCAGTTGTGCGATCCCGACCTCGCCGATCACGACGATCAGTTCCTGACAGTCCCAGTCCGCAGGCCGGTCAGGCCACAGGGAATCGAGTGTTTCGTGGTTGAGGCTGCAGCGCCAGTCGATGATCTGCTGCCGCCATTGGGTCAGGGCGTTGCGCAGTGTCTCGAAACTCTCGGTCGTGGTGGCCGTGATCGCGCGTTCCGACAGGACGGCGTCGAGATCACCGCCCCCCTCGTCGCGCAGGCGCTGGGCGAGGCCGTAGAACGACAGGCTCAGCACCCGGCCCGAGGGGATGAGCTGGTCGGTGATCCACCAGTTCTCGTGGCTCGCATTCACTGCCAGAAACAGGAGACGGCGCGTGTGCAGGGCCTCGGCTGTGGACATGGGCGAAAGGTAGCCTTCGGAGCGGGCGGCCAGAAAGCCGCTCGTGCCGTAGGTCTCGGCCATCGAGCCGTCGAGAAGCTGCACGCTGCGCACATTGGCCGGGTTGGTGTAGCTCGCGACGGTGAGGGCGAGAAGGCGCAGGGCGGGATGGGCGCCCTCGTCCGCCCGGGCGGCAGCATAGGCGGCTGGCTCTTGCCAGCGGCAGCCTTCATAGCGGGCCACCGGAACGGCGGAAAAGACCACGGGCACCGCCGCGCTTGCCGTCACGGCATCGGCCAGCAGGATATTCGAGAGATCGGTGCAGAGCGCTCCGAAGGTGATGTCGTCGAAGACGAAGGGCGCGGCGGCGGCGGTATCGCTTGCAACGATGCGCAATGTGGCGGGACGCCGGGCGAGATCGGCGAAGGTCGCGCCATGGAAGAGATTGTCGTCGAGAAGCCGCCCCAGTGTCGATCGCCCGTCCACGCCCCGCAGGATGTTGCGGGCGTTCAGTTCGGCCGTCATGCGTGCCTCGACATCCGTGAGCAGCCATTCATCGCGGAAATGGCGCAGGCCGGTCATGCCGCGCAGGGCGAAGGCCGTGGCGGTGATCGAGCCGCCCGAGACTCCGGAGATGAAGCGGATGCGGTTGGTCAGCGGCGTGCCGTCCGCGAGGCGCTCGCTTTCGATCCCGCGCAGGACGCCGTAGGAAAACGCGCTCGCACGATGGCCGCCGCCCGAGAAGGCGAGCCCGACCCAGACCTCGTTCGCGGCAGGCGGGGCAGCCTGCGCCGTGGCGGCGGCGAGGCTTACGGCGATGGCGGCGAAGGCTCGGGCAAGGGCGTGCAACATCTGGTCTGGCTTCTCGCGCAGGGGCACCGACATCCTGCCTCAGCCTGTCCTGCCGTCAAGCGGTGGGCGGTCGCGGCCCTGTGAAACCCCGCCCGACAAGCGCGGCGACCAGCCCGGCCAGAATGATCCCCAGTGCGACGGTGATGGCCGCGCGGCCCAGTACCGTCTGTTCGGTGACGAGATAATTGTTGCACAGCCGCACCGGCGCGACGAGATAGAGCGTGCCGAGGATGCCGAACATGCTCGCGAGCTGCGCAAGGACGAAGGTGCGGGCAAGGGGCGCGAGGCGTGGCCAGGCCCAACCGGCGGGCACCCCTGCCAGAAGCACGAGCGTTGTCATCTTCATCAGGTCGACCCCGTATGAATTCACGGCCGCATCGAGCCAACGCGGAATCATCCAGAAACTGATGCAGAAGACGGCGACGAGGATTGCGGCGATGGCCTCGGCCTGCCCGGTTCGCCCGCCGCGCGGTGCCAGCAGCGCCCCTGCAAGAAGGAGAAGCGGAAATTGCCCCAGCATGTGCCGCGCCATCGCCCCCTCCCACCACGACGCGAGCGGAGGGGGGGCCGTTGCCAGCAGGATCGCAACGGCTGCGAGGACTCGCCAGTGGTGCATCACGCTCCCGTGGCCATGTCGCGGGCGAGATCCAGCGCCTCGCGCCAGGCGTCATCGTCGAGGATGCGCACGAGCCTGCCCTCGCGATCGATCACATGGATCGCCGAATTGTGAGCGAACCCGCCGAATCCGTCAGGCAGGACGATGACTTCGGCGGCATCGAGAAGCGCCCCGGTCTGTTCTTCGGACGGGATGCGAAGAAAATGCCAGTTGTCGTCCACCCCGCCGAAGCGGCTGGCGTAGAAGCCCAGTTCCTCGGGACCGTCATGTTCGGGATCGAAGCTGATGCTCACGAGGGCGATGTCACCGGCAAGGCCCTGATCGACAATGGCCGCGCGTGCCTGTTGGAAATCCGACCCCTGCACCGAGCAGACCGTCGGACAGCGTGTATAGATGAAATCGACCAGCAGCACCCGGCCCGCGAGGGTGGCAAGGCTCGTGGTCTTTCCGGCGTCGTTCTGGAACATGACCGCGGGAAGCACGCGCGGCGCGGCCGCTACCGCCTCGCGCCGCGCCGTTTCGGCGGTGAAGACGGTCAGCCCGTCCGTTCCCCGCCACAGAAGGCCCGCGCCCGCCGCGACGACGGCGGCGACAAGTGCAAACCCCCCGGCGCTCATGCTCAGTCCGTCGCCGCGAGATAGCGCGGCATGCGAGTCAGGTAGCGCAGGACGAAGACGAGCGCGGCCAGTGTCACGAGGATCGCGAAGACCGAGGCCCACCGGTCATAGGCCATCCACTCGACCATGTGCACGGCCCAGCGGCGCGGCACGCTGTTCGCGCCCCCCAGCAGGAACATCGTGACGAAGCCGAGCGCCGCTACCGCATAGACTGCCGCGATCCACCTCTGCCCGGTCTCGCGCGCCGCCCCGTCCGTGCGGTCGCGGGTCGAGTGGTACATGAATCCGAGGATCATCGGGATCAGGCCGATCAGCAGGTAGAAGTGGAAATGGCCGGGCACCCACATCGTGTTGTGCATGACCGAATTCATGACGATGGTCGCGTCGATCACCGCCGGGATCACCCCGGCCATCCAGCCGAAGATCCCCAGGAACAGCAGGCCGCTGGCCATGTCCCACCTGATGCCTGAACGGTGCACCACGGCGATCGCTCCCAGCCCCGTCACCACCAGAACCGGGAAACTGTTAGTATAGGAGAGGATCTGTGCCATCACCACGGTCCATGTCGGCATGACAAAATCCATCAGCAGATGGTGCGGGAAGATGACAAGCACCATGATCGTCGACCCCATCCAGGCAGCGACGAAGATTCGCGAGGTCTTCCACTCACGCCCGGCATATTCAGGCAGGATCGAGTAGACTGCCGTCACCGCCATGTAGATCGTGGCGTTGATGAGCGTGTGGCCGAAGAAATAGATGATGTTCTTGCTCCAGAGCGGGTCAAGCGCGAACTCGGGCACTACGAGGTTGATCAGGCTGAGCACGAGGATCACCGCGCCGCCGACAAGGGCGAGCGTCGTGACCAGCACCGACATAGAGGTTGCGACGATCACCTTGGGCGGCACCACCGCATCCCTGACACCGAAGAGATAGGGCCAGCCAAGACCGCTCGCGAGGCCGCCATACTGGACGATGATCCCGCGGGCGAGTTCGAGACAGGCCAGCAGGAGGCCGACGCCGACGAGCAGCAGCCCGAGCAGGAACCAGAACGCTGCCCCCGCGGACCAGACGCCGCCCGAAACGGCGGGCAGCGGATAGAGGAACGTCCAGGCCCCGCTGTAGCCGCCCCAGAAGGTCGCGGCGAGCATCAGCACCACTCCCGCGAGGAACAGCACCAGATTGACGACCAGCACCATGCCATTCACGCGGATGTAGTGGCTCGCGAAATTCCACATGATCGAGAGGCCGCCCAGAGTCGCCAGACCGACCATTCCCGTTCCGTGCATCGTCAGGAGCTGGTAGAAGACATCGGGCCGCAGATCGAGCCAGCCGCCCTGCGCCATGCGCATGAGGATGCCGAAGAGCATCATGAGCAGGAGGATGATGCCGGTGATCGCCAGACTGACCGCGATCATGCGTCGCGCCAGCCGGTCGGGGCCGTGAGCCGCGCCTGTGCGGCTGGCCATGTTCGTGCTTTGCGTCGTCATGGCGCTACCACCTCGAATTCGGGTTCAACCATGTCGTGATGCGCGAGCCCGCAATATTCGAGACAGAGGATCTGGTAGATCCCCGGCTGCTCGAAGGTATGGCGCAGCACGTTCGGATAGCCCGGCATGGCCTGGACCTGGGCGACGAGACGCAGATCGGGGTCGTAGATGCCGAAACCGTGGTTCACGTCCTCGCTCGTGACGTGGAACTCGACCGGCACGCCGACGGTGACGACATATTCGTCCATCTCCCAATACCACTGGTAGCCCGTCACATTGACCACCTGTGTCTGGCTCCCCTCGCTCGCCGCGAGATGAGGAATGCCGCGCAGCGAGACCGCCGCCACGATGATTCCGAGAATGACGAGGCCCCAGAAGAGCCAGCTTCGGATGCGGGAGGCGGCACTCTGCACCGGCCCGTCTTCTTCAGCGGTTCGAGATTGCAGGACCACCCTTGCAAAGATCGCGATGATCGCGATCACGATCACAAGGGTCACATACCAGGCAAGCTCCTGCATGCCGCGACTCCCTTGATCCATGGTAATATGTAAAATGGATACATGGTTGTCTGCGCCAGGCCGTCCCCCGTTGCCATGGGACAAATTGGCGCAACTGCCGTGTCATGTGCAGGACGGCTTGGCGCCTGTCGGTCTCACTCGGCGGCGACTGCCGGGGCTCCGGGTCGGCCGATCTCGGCGACTTCGGCGATGACTCCGGCCATGAGGTCGCGGAAGGCGTTGAAATCCGCGCGCCGTTCGACACGGCGCTCGTCCATGTAGAGCGAGCGGTCGATCTCGATCTGCACTGCATGCTGGCCGCGCGACGGGCGGCCGTAGTGGCGCACGACATAGGCCCCGGCGAAAGGCGCGTTGTGGGCGACGACCAGTCCCGCCCCCTCGAAGGCGGCGGTGATGCGCTCCACCACCTCGGCCGAGGCCGTCGCGCCGAACCTGTCGCCGAGCACGACATCCGGCCTGCGCGGAGCCTGAACGAGACCGCCCCCCTCCGCCGCACCCGCGATGGCGGGCCGGCCCGTTCCGATCACGTCATGCGGCATCGAATGGCAGTCGATCAGGATCGCCTCGCCGAAGTCGTGATGCGCCTCATCGAGCAGCGCCTGCAGGCGGCGGTGGTAGGGCCTCCACCAGCGCGTGATTCGCGCCTCGGCCTCGGCGCGGCTGATCTTGCCCTGGCGGATCACCCGGCCGGCCGAGACGACGCGGGGGATGACGCCGAGGCCGCTTGCCACGCGCGGATTGTGCCCCCCGTGACCGATGCCGTCGATCAGGGCAGGGTCCAGCTCATCGGGCGCGCGGTTCAGATCGACATAGGCGCGCGGCGCGACCGCGGCGAGAAGCGGTGCCCCGCAGGCAGGGGCGGGCGCGAACAGTTCGTCGACGAAGGCGTCCTCGGACGAGCGCAGCGCCTTTGCGTCGATTTCGGCGCTGCGGACAAAATCGGCCGGATAGTCGCGCCCGCTGTGGGGCGAGGCGAAGACGACCGATGTCGTCCGCCGTGCCGGAGACAGGAGCCGGTAGGGGATGTGGCGCGTTTGTCGAGTGCTTGTCATCGTTCTGATGATAAACGCTTTGCGGCCCGGCCCGAAAGGCCTTGAACCACCCGGCGACTCCTTTTATAGACCCGGCACCCGACGCGGGGCCGTGGCCGGGGCTGCAGATGTGGCACAGGACGGGCCTTGCACGAGGGGGCGGTTAGCTCAGCGGTAGAGCACTACGTTGACATCGTAGGGGTCACTGGTTCGATCCCAGTATCGCCCACCATTCACCGGACCTGCAGGTCCAGACGGCAACAGGCGCATGTCGGCGCCGCGAACAGGAGATGCGCCATGAAGGTTGCGAATTCGCTCCGCTCGCTCAAGCTGCGCCACCGCGATTGCCGCGTCGTGCGCCGCAAGGGCCGCGTCTACGTGATCAACAAGACCCAGCGTCGCTTCAAGGCACGCCAGGGCTGATCCGAAGCCGGTTCTGCCGGGCTGAACATCAGGGGGCCGCGTCCTGGACGGTGCGGCCCCCTGATCTTTCCGCAGGACCAAACGGTGCATCCGGGGCACTCGTTCATGACCGGGTGCCGCCCGTCCTCATTCGTCCGCTGAGGCTAAACCTCGCGCCGGGATGCAGGAGGCGGGCGCTGGTGGCGATCATTCCTCCCGACCAGGTGCGCCGCCGCATGAGCAGGACCGGCTCACCGGCCAGCATATCGAGCAGCCGTGCAACCTCGTCATCTGCGGGCACCGCCTGGATGACATGTTCGATCTCGTCGAGCGGGCCCGCACCCATCAGATGCTCGTTCGGGGTGACCTGTGTGAAGTCCTGCGCCATGTACTCGGGCGCGAAGCGCGGATTGACATGTCGATCCTCGATCTGCAGCGGGCGGCCGTTCTCGCGATGCAGCAGGATCGAGTGGAACACCTCCGCGCCGGGAGCGAGGCCGAGTTCGGTCGCCAGGGTCAGATCGGCGAAGAGTGTTTCGAGCACCAGCACGTCCGCCGTGTGCCTGTTGCCCCGCGCCTCGATCTCGTCATGGATGTTGTGCAGTTCCATGAAGGTGGACTGGCTGCGCCTTGGTGCAACGAATGTGCCTGCGCCCTGACGGCGGATCAGGTGGCCTTCTGCGGCAAGGTCGCGCAAGGCAATGTGAACGGTCATGCGCGAGACGCCGAGTTCCTCGACCAGCTTCGCCTCGGAGGGGACGCGCGCGCCTTCGGCCCATTCGCCCGATTCGATCCGTGAGAGGACATGGTTGCGCACCATCTGCCCCAATGACTGCCCGGCGCCCGGATCGGATGTCGCTTCATGCGGGTGGGTTCTGGGCATCGGGGAAGGTTTCTGAATCCTGAGCACTTTTGACATGATAGGATAACCTCCGTTCAACCGCCACCATGATGTGGACAACGGCCGAAAACACCGCTTGACAGATTGCTTATCTGTTATTGTATATAGTTGTCTATACTGTTTGGATTCTCCGCTCCGGCCACGGCCGCAGCCTGACCAAAAGGAAGACGACGATGGGCAAGCCCGAAATCCTCTATTCCGTCCGCGCGATGGGCGGCAACAACCTGCGCTGCAAGGGCTGGAAGCAGGAGTCGATCCTGCGGATGCTCGAGAACAACATGGAGAATGCCGAACACCCCGAGGAGCTGGTGATCTATGGCGGCATCGGCAAGGCCGCGCGCAACTGGGAAAGCTACCACGCGATCGTCAAGTCGCTGCAGGAGCTCGAGAATGACGAGACGCTCGTGGTCCAGTCGGGAATGCCGGTCGCGATCTTCCGCACCAGCACGCTGGCCCCGCGCGTGGTGATGGCCACGACCAACATCATGAA
>CAYUBT010000090.1:0-10373 GCA_964443055.1 uncultured Rubellimicrobium sp. | reverse complement strand
CCGTTGGCGCAGGAGCCCATGGAAATGACATAGCGCGGCTCGGGCATCTGGTCATAGACCTTGCGCAGCGCCGGCGCCATCTTGTTGGTCAGCGTTCCCGCGACGATCATCAGGTCGGACTGGCGCGGGCTGGCGCGGGGCGCGGTGCCGAAACGTTCGAGGTCATAGCGCGGCATCGAGACCTGCATCATCTCGATCGCGCAGCAGGCCAGGCCGAAAGTCATCCAGTGCAGCGAGCCGGTGCGCGCCCAGTTGATGATGTCGGCGGTCGAGGTAACGAGGAAGCCCTTGTCCTGCAGGGCCGTATTGATTGCCCGCGTCGCGACCTCGCGGTCGGGGCCTGCGGTGTTCGGCCCGGTCTGGATGCCGGTGTCCATCATTGCCATTCCAGCGCCCCCTTGCGCCACTCATAGGCGAAGCCCACGGTCAGGATCGCAAGGAACACCATCATCGACCAGAAGCCGAGCATCCCGATATCGCCGAAGGCGACCGCCCAGGGGAACAGGAAGGCAATTTCGAGGTCGAAGATGATGAACAGGATCGAGACGAGGTAGAATCGCACGTCGAATTTCATGCGCGCATCGTCGAATGCGTTGAAGCCGCACTCATAGGCCGACACCTTTTCCGGGTCCGGGTTGCGCACTGCCACGACGGCAGCGGCAAGGATGAGGATGAGGCCGATGGCGATGGCCAGGGCCAGAAAGATGATGATCGGAAGATATTCCCTGAGGAAACCGGCGTCCAAGGGGCGCTCCTTTCACGGCTGTCCTGTGCGCTGCAACGGCGCGGATGGCTCCGGGATTCTCTAGACCGCGCCCCGCGCAGGGTCAACAGAGCGAAGCGGCGCGACCGGGCTCCGGGTCCATCACTCCTTCCGTCATTGCGGACGTAGCGAAGCAACCCGGTATTCCCCACGTGCCGGCTTGCCGCACCGGCTGACGCCCCCTCGTAATGACGGCCCCCTGCCCCGGTCAGAAATGGAACGGCGCGACCTCGATCCGGCGCCCGAGCATGAAGGCGTCGGCGACATGGCGCATCGGTGCGAGATCGACCTCACTTTCACCCCGGCGCACGAGTTCGGCCATCCTTGCGTAGAGTGCGGGATATTCCCCGGCGATACTGTCGGAGCCGGTGATCTTCTCGCCCTCGATCCAGAGTTCGTTGCCGCCGTGGCGCAGCGACATCTGCTGGCCGTCGTCGATGTCGAAATCCATGTCCCAGCTCGGCTCGCCTTCCTGCAGCCAGTCGAATTCGGCACTGATCCCGCCCGAGAACGACAGCCGCGCGGCGATGGGCGCGGCGCGGTTGGCGGGGAATTCGAGTTCGGCCCAGGTCATATGGACGGGCTCGGGCAGAATATGGGTCAGGATGGACAGGGCATTGATCCCCGGATCGAACACGCCCATCCCGCCGGCATCGAACACCCAGTCCTGCCCGGGGTGCCACTGGCGCACATCCTCGCGCCAGGTGATATGAGCGCACAGGACGCTGCGCGTCGACAGCCAGTCACGCGCCGCCGCGACCGCATGGGCCAGGCGCGAATGCCATGTCGTGTAGAGCGTGAGACCGCGCTCGGCAGCAAGGGACTGAAGCTCATGGACTTCGGCCAGACTTGCCCCGGGCGGCTTTTCGAGCATGACATGCCGCCCCGCCAGCAGGGCCGCCTGCGCATGGGCGAAACGCGGCACCGGCGGCATGGTAAGCGAGACCGTGTCGATATCGGGGCGGTCGGCGAGAAAACATTCGAAATCGTGATGTGCCTCGACCCCCTCGATCTGGTTGTTACGGCTGACCGTGGCTGCAAGTTCCCAGTCGGGGCTTGCCTGCAATGCAGGCAGATGCTGATCGCGGGCGATCTTGCCCACGCCGACAAGGGCGATCTTTCGCACCATCAATGCGACTCCCGTCCAACCGGATTTCCACGGCATCCCTTGAGGAAATCAAGGTCCGCGCCGGTATCCGCCCCCTCGACATGGGTCTGGTGAAGCCAGGCATAGCCGGAGTCGGGCCGACCATGCGTTGGCCGCCAGACAGCGAGGCGGCGGGCGATTTCTTCGTCTGACAGGTCAACATGCAGGCGGCGGCCGGGCACGTCAAGTTCGATCATGTCTCCGTCCTGCACGATGGCGAGCGGCCCGCCCGCCGCCGCCTCGGGGGCGCAATGCAGGACCACGGTGCCGTAGGCGGTGCCGGACATGCGCGCGTCGGAGATACGCACCATGTCGGTGATCCCCCTGCGCAGCAGCTTGGGCGGCAGGCCCATGTTGCCGACCTCAGCCATGCCGGGATAGCCTTTCGGGCCGCAGTTCTTCAGGACCATGACGCAGGTCTCGTCGATGTCGAGGTCTTCATCGGCGATCTTCGCCTTGTAGTCGTCGATATCCTCGAACACGACCGCCCGGCCGCGATGCACCATGAGTTCGGGCGTCGCCGCCGAGGGTTTGAGCACCGCTCCCTTCGGCGCGAGATTTCCCTTCAGCACCGCAATTCCGCCCGACCGTGTGAGCGCCTGCTCGCGCGGCCGGATCACGTCCTCGTTCCAGTTCCTCACATCCTTCACCTGCTCCCAGACCGTCTGGCCCGAGACGGTGAGCGCATCGCGGTGCAGCAGGCCGTCCTCGCCCAGCCGCCTCAGGACCACGGGCAGGCCGCCTGCATAGAAGAATTCCTCCATCAGGTATTTGCCCGAGGGCATCAGGTTCACGATGGTCGGCACGTCACGGCCGCAGCGGTCCCAGTCATCGAGGGTCAGGTCCACCCCGACCCGGCCCGCGAGCGCCAGCAGATGGACCACCGCATTCGTCGAGCCGCCGATGGCCGCATTGGTGCGGATCGCGTTCTCGAATGCCTGTTTCACGAGGATGTCCGAGGGTTTCAGATCGTCCTTCACCATCTGTACGATACGCCGCCCGGTCAGCTGCGCCATCATCCGCCTGCGGCTGTCCACCGCCGGGATCGCGGCATTGCCGGACAGGGCCATGCCCAGAGCCTCGGCCATCGAGGCCATGGAGCTGGCCGTCCCCATCGTGTTGCAGGAACCCGCCGAACGCGACATCGCCGCCTCGGCGTCGAGGAATTCCCCGGCCGTCATCTCGCCCGCCTTCACGGCCTCGGAGAATTTCCACAGATGCGTGCCCGAGCCGATCCGCTCGCCATGGAACCAGCCGTTCAGCATCGGCCCGCCCGTGACCACGATCGAGGGCACATCCGTCGAGGCCGCCGCCATCAGCAGCGAAGGCGTGGTCTTGTCGCAGCCGACCATGAGCACCGCGCCGTCGATGGGCAGGCCGCGCAACTGCTCCTCGATCGACATCGCGGCAAGGTTGCGAAACATCATCGCCGTAGGGCGGAAGCCGGATTCGGAGGTCGAGAAGGCGGGCACCTCGACCGGGAAGCCGCCCGCCTCGTAGACGCCGTTCTTCACCTTCTCGACCAGGGGATTCATATGGGCGTTGCAGGGGGTGAGTTCGGAAAAGGTGTTCATCACCGCGATGACCGGCCGCCCGTCAAACAGGTCGGGCGGGAAACCCTGGTTGCGCATCCAGCCACGGTGATAGATCGCATCGCGGCTCGTGTCGCCGAACCATTCCTGCGAACGCAGCCTGCGCGGCCAGGGCGCGGGGGTGAAAGTGGTCATGTCGCATCACCTCATCTTGGCCAGAATCCTGGCCGGAGCCGGAAGCGCCAGCCGGCACACAGCCGCTTTGCCTTCGTCACAGGGCGCGCACCCGCGCGACACCCTCGTCCGCAGCGACCTCGAGCGGGTTGACCAGAGGCAGGCCGAACGGCGCGGCCTCGATCTCGAAAACGTCACCGGACTGCGTGACGACCCCGTCCCCGACCGAGAGCGTCGCCGTGCCGAACATATGCACATGCAGGTCGCCCGGCTGACGAAAAAGCGGGTATTTGAAGTGATGATGTTCGAGATTGGCGAATGAATGCGACATGTTCGCCTCGCCCGAGAGGAAGGGCTTTTCCCAGATCACCTGTCCGGCGCGGCGGATGCGGCTGGTGCCCTCGACATGATCGGGAAGTTCACCCACGAGGATTTCGGGGCCGAAGGAGCAGGGCCGGATCTTGGAATGGGCAAGGTACAGGTAGTTGATCCGCTCCATCGCGTGATCCGAGAATTCATTGGCGAGCGCCCAGCCGATCCGGGCGGGCATGCCGTCGGGGGCGATGATGTAGATGCCCGCGATCTCGGGCTCTTCGCCGCCATCCAGGGCAAAGGCGGGACTGACGAGCGGCGCACCGGGGGCCACGGCATTCGCGCCGGTGCCCTTCCAGAACCATTCCGGCTGCACGCCGGGGAGTTCGGCAGGCTTGCCGCCCTCGATCCCGAGGCGGAACATCTTCATACTGTCGGTGGCCTCCTGCACGTCGGAATGCATGGAGGCCCGCGTCGAGGCGCTGCCCAGATGGGTGAGGCCGGTGCCCGTCAGGTGCATATGCGCCGGGTCGGGATGGCTGACCGGCAGGAGCATCCGCCCCTCGCGGGCCATGGCCACGAGATCGACCGCCTCGCCCCCGTCGCGCGCCTCCACGATGGACGCAAGGCCGACACCCTGCGCCAGCGCCTCCTGCGCAAGGGCATGGATCGAACCGGCCCCGGGGACGACCCGCGCGCCGCCCTTCACCCCCCGACGCATGGCGACGGCAGGGCCCGAGTCGAGCAGGATCTGAGACAGAAGCATGGCGGCGCACCCCTTTGCCGCCACCATGCACCGCGCCCCCGCAAGCTTCAATGCGCGGCGCGCGTCTTGCAGGGTTCGAAACCCGTCTCACGCCTTTCGCCTCCTCGCGATGACGAGGGCTGAAACGGGCAGGGCCTACCCCCTATCCGTCCATGCGAATCCGCTCGTTCTTCGGGTCATAGGGACTGTCCTCGGTGACGACCGCATCCCAGAGCTTGCCCAGCATGCGCAGCTTAAGCTTCTGCCCCTCGACCGCGAGGTCGGGACGGACGTAGCCGATGCCGATTTGCTTGTTGAAGGCCACCGACCAGCCGCCCGAGGTCAGGCGGCCGACCATCTCGCCGTCGAGAACCAGCGCCTCCCTGCCCCAGGGGTCGGCGTCTTCCGGTCCGTCGATGAGGACGGTCACGCATTTCTCGCGGATGCCGGTCGCGACGATGGCGTCCTTGCCGTGGAAATCCTTCCCCATATCGACGAAACGCGGCAGGTCGGCCTCGAGCGGCGTGATGTCGCGGCCAAGGTCGCTGCCGAAGGCGCGGTAGCTCTTTTCCTGGCGCAGCCAGTTCTGCGCGCGCGCGCCTACCAGCTTCAGGCCCAGCGGCTCACCGGCCTTCATCAGCAGATCCCAGAGGTAGTTCTGCATCTCGATCGGATGATGCAGTTCCCAGCCGAGTTCGCCGGTATAGGCCACGCGGATCGCCTCGACCGGGCACATGCCCAGTTCGATGCGCCGCGCCGAAAGCCAGGGGAAGCGCTTGTTCGAGAGCGCCGTCTCGGGCTCTTCATCGCGGATCACGGCCTTGAGCAGCTCGCGCGATCTGGGCCCGGCGATGGCAAAGACCCCCCATTGCGTGGTGACATCCTGCACCTCGATCCGGCCGAATTCGGCTTCCTTGTCGGCCACCGCCTTCCTGAGGAAATCCGCGTCATATTCCGACCAGGCTCCGGCGGAGACGAGATAATATTCATCCTCGGCCCGGCGCACGATGGTGTATTCGGTGCGCACCGTGCCCGCGACGCCCAGGGCATAGGTGAGATTGATGCGCCCCACCTTCGGCAGCTTGTTGCAGGTGAACCAGTCGAGAAAGGCGGTGGCACCCGGCCCCTTCACGACATGTTTCGTGAAGGCGGTGGCGTCGACAAGGCCCACGC
The DNA here is from genome assembly GCA_964443055.1 of uncultured Rubellimicrobium sp. GTDB lineage: Bacteria > Pseudomonadota > Alphaproteobacteria > Rhodobacterales > Rhodobacteraceae > JADYZU01. Next base: position 4,527 of record CAYUBT010000090.1, on the reverse strand, counting down.
CCTCGCGGATCGCACGGGCCTCCTCGACCGCATATTGCCACCAGCCGCCATGGCGGAAGCTGCGGCTCTTGTGGTCGAAGTCGGCGGGCGCATCGAGGGGGCCGTAGTAGTTCGGGCGCTCCCAGCCGTTCACCTGCCCGAATTGCGCACCCAGCGCCTTCTGCCGGTCATAGGCGGGCGAGGTGCGGAGCGGGCGGGCGTCTTCGCGTTCCTCATCAGGGTGATGGAGGATGAAGACGTGGGCGTAGCTTTCCTCGTTCTTCTTCACCGCATATTCGGTGGTCATCCACGAGGCGTAACGCTTGGGGTCGACCGAGGCCATGTCGATTTCGGCCTCGCCCTCGGTCATCATCTGGGCGAGGTAATGGCCCGCACCGCCCGCAGCGGTGATCCCGAAGGAAAAGCCCTCGGCCAGCCACATGTTGCGCAGGCCGGGCGCAGGGCCGATGAGCGGGTTGCCGTCGGGCGTATAGCAGATCGGGCCGTTGAAATCATCCTTGAGTCCCACGTTTTCCGACGAGGGCAGGCGATGGATCATCGCCATGTATTCCTGTTCGATCCGTTCGAGATCCAGCGGGAACAGGTCGGCGCGGAACGTGTCGGGCACGCTGTATTTGAACCGCGCGGGCGCGTTCCACTCGTAGGGGCCGAGGATCCAGCCGCCACGCTCCTCGCGCACGTACCACTTGGCATCGGCATCGCGCAGGACGGGATGCTCGGGGTTCGACTTGCGCCATTCGACCAGTGCGGGGTCGGGTTCGGTGACGATATACTGATGCTCGACCGGAATCGCCGGGGTGCGGATGCCCAGAAGCCTTGCGGTGCGCTGTGCATGGTTGCCGGTGGCGGTCACCACATGTTCGGCGTGGATCGTGACCTTTTCCTCACCGGGGACCAGGTTGCCGCCCTTCTCGACCATGCGCGAGCAGGTGACGACCCATTCGTCACCCGTCCAGTGGAAACTGTCGACCTGCAGCTTGCGCTCGATCGCGGCACCGTGCTGGCGCGCGCCCTTGGCCATGGCCTGGGTGACATCGGCGGGGTTGATATAGCCGTCCTGCGGATGGAAAAGCGCACCCTTGAGGTCTTCGGTGCGCACCAGAGGCCAGCGTTCGCCGATTTCCTTCGCGGTCAGGAATTCGTGGTCGACACCCGTCGTCTCGGCAACCGAGGAATAGAGCAGGAATTCATCCATCCGCTCGTCCGTCTGGGCCATGCGCAGGTTGCCGACCACGGCGAAACCGGCGTTGAGCCCGGTCTCGGCCTCGAGCGTCTTGTAGAAATCGACCGAATATTTGTGAATATAGGTCGTGGCATAGGACATGTTGAAGATCGGCAGAAGCCCGGCTGCGTGCCAGGTCGAGCCCGAGGTGAGTTCGTCACGCTCGATCAGCAGCGTATCCCAGCCGGCCTTGGCCAGATGATAGGCAATGCCGACGCCGACCGCACCGCCGCCGACCACCAATGCCCGAACATGCGTCTTCATCACTCGATTCCTCCGGTTCGCTCGCGCGCAATCTGGCCGAAAGCCGGGGGCCGCCGCACGCATCCGCCGACTTCCCTTGTGGCAAAAACGACGCCGCCCCGCCAGATGCCTTGTCGCCCTGCATCCGCGCCCATAGAAAGGCGCGAGGGAGGCCGCACATGCAGATCTGCCGCCGGGTCGAGGATATCCGCAGCGTGATCGCGGCCTTTCGCGAGGACGGCGCGCGCGTCGGCCTCGTGCCGACGATGGGCGCGCTCCATGCGGGCCATCTGCGCCTTGTCGAGGAGGCGCGCGGGATCTGTGACCGGGTGGTGGCGACGATTTTCGTCAATCCGACCCAGTTCGGGGATCAGCGCGACCTTGCCGCCTATCCGCGCCGCGAGGCCGTGGATGTCGCCATGCTCGAGGCCGCCGGTGTCGATGCGGTGTTCATCCCCCAGGTGGCCGAGCTTTACCCCGAGGGTGACGAGACCATCGTCGAGACCATGCGCCTGTCGCAGCTTTTTCACGGTGCGGTGCGCCCGGGGCACTTTCGCGGGGTGGCGACGGTGGTGACGAAGCTTCTGAACATCGCCACGCCCGATCATGCCTTTTTCGGCGAGAAGGATTACCAGCAGCTTGCCGTCATCCGCCGCCTGGTGCGCGACCTGTTCCTGCCGGTGCGCATCCACGGAGTGCCCACCATGCGCGAGGCTGACGGGCTGGCGATGTCGTCGCGCAACGCCCGCCTGTCCCCCGGGGATCGCCGCGCGGCGACGGTGCTGAACCGCGCGCTCGATGCAGGCGAGGCGGTGGCGCGCGAGGGGGCGACGGTCGAGGAGGTGCTCACCCGCGTCCGCGCAACCGTCACCGCCGAGAAGCGCGCGCGGCTTCAAGGCTGCGACGCCGTGTTTGCAGACAGTTTCACCCCGGCCAGCGGCCCGCTCACCCGACCCGTGGGTATCATGATCTCGGCCGAATTCGGCCCTGCGGACAATCCTGTCCTCCTGATCGACCAACGCGAACTCCAGCCGAAGTGAGGTTGCAAAATGTCAACTGGACCCACCCAAACCCGACGCAAGACCGTCACCCAGATCGCAAAGCTGAAAGGTGAGCGGCCGATTGTCTCGCTTACCTCCTATCATGCGCATACCGCCGCCATCGTCGATGAACATGCCGATCTCATCCTCGTGGGCGACAGTCTCGGGATGGTCATGCACGGGATGGAATCGACCGTGGGCGTGCCGCTCGACCTGATGATCATGCACGGTCAGGCGGTGGTGCGCGGCACGAAACGCGCGCTCATCGTCGTCGACCTGCCCTTCGGCTCCTACGAGGAAAGCCCGAGCATCGCCTTCCGCAACGCCGCGCGGGTTATGAAGGAGACGGGCTGCGGCGCGATCAAGCTCGAGGGCGGGCGGCGCATGGCCGAGACGATCCATTTCCTCACCGAACGCGGGATTCCGGTCATGGCCCATACCGGCCTCACTCCGCAGTCGTGGAACGTGATGGGCGGCTACCGTACCCAGGGACGGGATGAGGACAGCTGGCCCGCACATGAGGCCGACGCGCGGGCCGTGGCCGACGCGGGTGCCTTCGCTATCGTCCTTGAAGGCATGGTCGAGCCGCTGGCCGCCCGGATCACCGGACAGGTGGCGATTCCGACCATCGGGATCGGCGCATCGGTCCATTGCGACGGGCAGATCCTCGTCCTTGAGGACATGCTCGGCCTCAACCCGCATCCGCCGAAATTCGTGAAGACCTTCGGCAACCTCGGCGCGGGGATCGAGGACGCCGTGCGCCGCTATGCGGAGGATGTGAAATCCCGCGCCTTCCCGACCGAGGATCAGGTCTATCGCTAGGTCGGGGTTCCTTCGCCTGCACCTGCGACGACGAAGGACAGGGGAAGGACATTCCCCCGACAGGACGCCTGTCCTGCCCCCGGGCGCATGTCCGTTCACGTGTCCCCGCGGCCCGCAAATTTGAGCCACGTCAAAGCGCAGAGTAGACATTTGCGGCAGGAAAGCCGAGTGGGCCGATGCGGCCGGTTGCCGAACGAATCGGAAGGACCGGAAACGGTGCTGCCGGTTCGTCCTTGATGCACGGAGAATGCAGCAAATGTCTGGGGATACTGCCCGATGAGATACGGCCTGGAAATCGTTCTTTCGATGTTGTTTGGCCTGGTGGTTCTGCTTGCGGCCGCCTTTGCGGTGGATGATCTGTTCCAGATCCATATGTGGATCGCGTTCATCACGATCGCGCTGTTCACGATCGGGCTTCTGCGTATCGAGAATTTCGCGCCGAGCGTTCCGGCCGACAACTCCTCCTACATGGACGGGCCGATCCGCTACGGGGTCATCGCCACGGTATTCTGGGGCATCGTCGGCTTTCTCGCCGGCGTCATCATCGCCGCGCAACTGGCTTTCCCCTCGCTCAACCTCGAGCCATGGCTGAACTTCGGACGGTTGCGGCCCCTGCATACGTCGGGCGTGATCTTCGCCTTCGGCGGCAACATCTTGATCGCCAGTTCGTTCTATGTCGTGCAGCGCACCTGCCGCACGCGGCTGTGGGGCGGCAACCTGGCCTGGTTCGTGTTCTGGGGCTACCAGCTCTTCATCATCATGGCCGCGACCGGCTATCTGCTGGGCATCACCCAGTCGCGCGAATATGCTGAGCCGGAATGGTATGTCGACCTCTGGCTGACCCTCGTCTGGGTCGCCTATCTGGCCGTCTTCATGGGAACCCTCTTCCGCCGGAAGGAGCCGCATATCTATGTGGCCAACTGGTTCTACATGTCCTTCATCGTCACCATCGCCATGCTGCACATCATCAACAACCTGGCGATCCCGGTCTCGATTGTCGGCTCGAAGAGCTATTCGGCCTTCTCGGGCGTGCAGGATGCGGTGACGCAATGGTGGTATGGCCACAATGCCGTGGCCTTCTTCCTGACCATCCCCTTCCTGGCGATGATGTATTATTTCGTCCCCAAACAGGTGAACCGGCCGATCTATTCCTACCGGCTGTCGATCGTGCATTTCTGGTCGATCATCTTCCTCTACATC
>CAYUBT010000089.1:493-10545 GCA_964443055.1 uncultured Rubellimicrobium sp. | reverse complement strand
GCAACTGGTCGAAGCAGAAATCCTCGGGGATGCCATCCATGCCCCAGGGCTTGGCTTCGGGCTCGAACGCGCCGAGCAGGATCTTGCCCGCGTCCTCCTTGTAATAGGCGCATTCATCGGGGACGCGGAGGACCGGCAGTTGACCAAGACCTTCGATCCCCTCGGTGACGATGTAGAAATGCTCGCAGGCATGCAGCGGCAGGGTGACATCGTTCTGAGCGGCAAGATCACGGCCCCACATGCCGCCGCAATTCACGACGAGATCGGCAGCGACATGGCCGCTTTCGTCATCCGTCTGCCAGTCAACGCCGGTGACACGACCATTGGCGCTGGTCACCCGCGTCACACGGGCGTTTTCCACGATCTGCGCGCCGCGCATCCGCGCGCCACGGGCCAAGGCCAGTGCGATATTGCCGGGGTCGGCCTGCCCATCGAGCGGCAGATGCACGCCGGCAACCACATCAGACACTTTCAAATGCGGGTATAGGTCATGCACTTCGGCGGGTGACAACTCATTCACCTCAACCCCGAAAGCGCGCGCAAGGGCCGCCTGCCGGAAGATTTCCTCGCGCCGTTCTTCGGTCAGCGCCGTGGTGATCGAGCCGCTTTGGCGAAAGCCGGTGGCCAGTCCGGTCTCTTCCTCAAGCGTGGCGTAGAGCCCGGCCGAATATTTGGCGAGCCGGGTCATGTTCTGGCTCGCCCGCAACTGCCCGACCAGCCCCGCCGCATGCCAGGTCGTCCCCGAGGTGAGCTGCTTGCGCTCGAGCAGCAGGATGTCCTGCCAGCCCAGCTTCGCCAGATGATAGGCAACGGAACAGCCGGAAATGCCCCCGCCAATGATGACAACGCGAGCCTGTTGCGGGATATCAGTCATGTGTCACGCTTGTTTGCTGGAACGAGTCCTCAGTTGAAGAACATGTTGAACCGCGCACGGATGTCGCGGTCAACGGCGGGGTCGATCACCGAACGGGCCGAGGCGAGGATTTCCTCCTTGCGCGCGGTCGCGGCATCAAGAAGCAGCGGCTTCCCGGCCTCAAGCCATTCCTTCACGCTCATCCGGTTGCCGATCTTCGGATAGACATATTCCGTCTGCATCAGCTTCAGCGTCTGGTCGGCACCGAGGTAATGGCCCGGGCCGCCCATGCAGACCTCACGCATGACATCGAGGCTGATGGTCTCGTCCGTCACGTCGATCCCGCGCACAAGCCTCATGACCTGGCCAAGGACGTCATCACCCAGAACCATGCTCTCGAGGCAGAAGCCCAGGAGCGAGGCGTGCATTCCGACCGATTCGTAACACATGTTGAGCCCCGACAGCCCGGCCAGCGTGTTGGTGATCGCATTTTCCCACCCTGCCTGCATGTCGGGCAGCTTCGAATCCGTGATCCCGGATGAGGAGCCGCCCGGCAGGTCGTAGAAGCGGTGCATCTGCGCGCAGCCCGCCGTGAGCAGCGCCTGTTCCGCGCTTCCGCCCGACATGGCCCCGGTGCGCAGATCGCTCACGAACGGCCAGGTGCCGAAGATCGCGGGGGCGCCGGGTGTGATCGCATTGACATAGACAACGCCCGCCAGACATTCGGCCATAGCCTGAACGACGGCCAGTGCGACGGGTGCGGGCGCGGTGGCTCCGGCCTGACCGGCGGACAGAAGCAGCACGGGCATCCCGCCGCGCACACAATCCTCCATCACCCGGCAGCTTTCCTCAGCGAATTTCATCGGCGGAACGACGAAGCAGTTGGAGTTGCTGACGAAGGGCCGCTCGCGCCACCTGTCCTCGCCGCCCGCGACCGCATGAAGGATCTCCCACACGCCCGGCATATGGGCGACATCGAAGAAGGAACTTCCGACATGCTTCTTCGTGCCCGCAAGGCAGGCGTAGAGCGTGTTGAGGTCCATCTCGCAAGGGTCCGTCACATCGCGGCAGACCATGGTGCGCTGGAAGAAATGGATATTGTCGAGATGCTCGGCCAGCCGCGCGGAATCATAGAGATCCTGCGCAGTGGACTCGCGGTATTCGAGCGTATGCGGATCGACCATATGGACCGCCGCGCCCGCCGTGCCGAAATGCACGTTCGATCCCGAAAGCTGCAGGTCATGCTTCGGATCGCGCGCATGAAGCGTCAGGTTGCGCGCGGCCACCGCCAGCATGTCCTCGACCAGCGCGCGGGGGAAACGGATGCGCCCGTCATCACCCTGGATCGCGCCCGCCCCGGTGAGGATTTCAACCCCCGAGGGCGGCGCGTTGGCCAGGCCGATCTCTTCCAGCGCATCAAGGGCGGCGTGATGGATACGCTCGACCTCCGCCTCGGTCAGGGGCTTGTATCGCCCGCCGGGCAGGCCGCCGCGCACGGGGCGCAGATCCTCGGCCAGAGGCGCGCTGCGCATGGCCACGCGCGCCGCGCGCCCGCCGGATCGGCCCGCGCGTCGCGCCGGGGCCTGTGCCAGTTCGTTCATCCCTTCCTCCCCGAAAGGTGGTGATCGCCAGTGCCGCGCCCGGGGGCGCAGGCGGTGAACCTGCGCTCAGGCGCGCAGGCGGCTGTTGTCGGGGTCCCAGAGCGGCGCTTCCGCCTGCACCTCGGCCGGAACCAATCTGTCGAAGATCTCGACCTCGAGCTTCTGCCCCGGCCGGTTGAGATCTTTGCGCAGGATACCCAGCCCGATCAGCGCGCCGGTGCGGTGACCCCAGTTGCCCGAGGTCAGTTCCCCCACCAGTTCGCCGTTCAGGCGGATCGGAGCCATATAGGGCGGATCATAGGGATGCGCGCCGATCTTCAGCGTGCAGAAGCTGCGTGCCAGGCCCGCATCGCGCTCGGCCAGCAGGGCGGCCCGGCCACGAAACTCGGGCTTGTCCCAGTGGATGAAGCGGCCGAGACCGGATTGCAGCAGGGTATAATCGGTCGAAAGGTCGCCCTTCCAGACCCGATAGCCCTTCTCGATCCGCAGACTGTCGAGCGCGAACATGCCGAAGGGCCTCAGCCCCAGCGGCGCGCCCGCGGCCATCACCCTGTCCCAGACGGCAGGCGTATCGGCCAGCCGCGTGTGAATTTCCCAGCCCAGTTCACCCGCATAGGAGACACGCGGCAGCCAGATGTCGCGCCCGTCCAGCTTCGCCCATTGGTGCGACAGCCAGCCGCTCGACAGATCGGCCTCGATGCCGGCGGCCTGAAGCACCTCACGCGCGCGCGGGCCGGTGACGATCTGGCAGGACCAGTCCGCGCTTTCGTCCACCAGCGACAGATCATCCGGCAGGAAGCGTTCGAGCCAGCCGCGGTCATGCAGTTGCGCGCCCGCGGCGGTGATGATCCAGAACTCGTCGTCGGCCAGACGCGCCAGTGACATCTCGGTGACGGTGCGGCCCTTGTCGTCGGCGAAATAGGCGAGCCCCATGCGCCCGACCCTGGACAGCCGCCCCGCAATCTGCCGGTCAAGCCATTCTGCCGCCCCCGCGCCCGTGAGCCTGAAACGCGAGAAACCCGGCAGGTCGAGAATGCCGCAGGCATCGCGCACCGCCTCGCATTCCTCCTTCACGGCGGCGAACCACGGGCCTTCCCGGTCCCAGACACGCTGCGATTCCTCGGCCGTGTCGTCACCCGGCCGCGCATACCAGAGCGCGCGTTCATAGCCGTTCGACGGCCCGAACTGTGCGCCAAGCGCCGCGGTCCGGTCATGGACCGCCGACAGCCGCTTCATCCGCCCCGCGGGCCAGGCATGATGCGGGAAATGGATCGCATATTCGTTGCCATAGACCTCCTTGGCCTTGGCGATGCAGTATTCCTGATCCTCCCAGCCGGTGAAACGGCGCGGGTCGCAGGACCACATGTCCCATTCGGTCGCGCCCTCGATGATCCATTCGGCCAGCACCTTGCCAGCGCCGCCGCCCTGACAGATGCCGAAGGTGAAGACACAGGCCTCGAAGGCGTTGGGCACGCCGGGCATGGGGCCGATCAGGGGATTGCCGTCGGGCGTGTAGGGGATCGGGCCGTTGATGACCTTCTGCAGCCCCGCCTTCTGCAGCAGCGGCACCCGTTCCGAGGCATCGTTGATCCACCATTCCAGCCGTTCGAGATCATCGGGGTAAAGCTGGAAGCTGAAATCCTCGGGCATCGGATCATCGGGCGTGACCCAATGCGCCTTGCAGGGATTCTCATAAGGGCCAAGGTTCATGCCGCCCTTTTCCTGCCGCAGATAGTAGCTGGAATCGACGTCACGCATGAGCGGCAGCTTGCGGCCCTCGCGTTCGGACCATTCGGCCAGTTCGGGGATCGTGTCGAAGATCAGATACTGATGGCTCATCGCCACCATCGGCACCTGGCGGTTGAAGAGCCTGCCCACCTCAGCGGCATAATAGCCGGCGGCATTGACGACATATTCTGCGCGCACATCACCCTTGGGCGTGGAGATGATCCACTCCGACCCCGTCCAGCGCGCCGCCGTTGCCGGGCAGAAACGTTCGATCCGCGCGCCCAGGTCGCGCGCGCCCTTGGCCAGGGCTTGCGTAAGCTGCGCGGGATCAATGTCGCCGTCATAGGGGTCGTGCAGGGCCCCGGCGAGGTCATGCGTCTCGATGAAGGGATAGAGCCCGCGCAATTCATCCGGGGTCAGGAGCGACAGGTCCAGATCCTGCTGCCGGCCCATCGTCACCACCTTGCGGAACTCATCCAGCCGCGCCTCGCTGTGGCCGAGCCGCACCGACCCGGTGACATGGTAGTTCATCGGATAGCTCACCGCCTCGCCCAGTCCGCGGTAAAGCTCGGTCGAATAGCGCTGCATGTTCAGGATTGACCAGGACGAGGAAAACGTCGGCACATTTCCGGCCGCATGCCAAGTCGAACCGGCAGTGAGTTCGTTCTTCTCGAGCAGGATGGCGTCACTCCATCCCGCCTTTGCCAGATGGTAGAGCGCAGAGACGCCGACCACCCCGCCCCCGATGATCACAACGCGGCAGGACGCCAGTTCAGTCATTGTTTCCACCCGATTCGGTCCGTTCACCTGGGCCCGTTATCGGCCAGTCCGAGAGCTGGATCAATTCGCGCGGCCTGCCATATCAATCGAACTGTTCGATCAATCGCACAGCGATCTGGGCCAGGCGACGGTGCATCCCGCTGGTGCGGTTGCGCAGATGCATCGCCGCATAGGCAGGCTGGGTGATCCTGGGCGCTCCCTCGACCTGCACCAGTCCCTGTTCCCCGATCCCGCCCAGCCGGCTTTTCATCACGTAACCCGCCCCGCCCACCGACTGCAGCAGCGCCAGCATCGCGCCACTCATGCCGACCGAGAGGATCGCGTCGGACAGGTCCGGCAGCATGTCGCGATGGGCGCGGGCAAAGGCGGGCGAGAACTGGCCGAAGATCATGTCTTCCGCCCGCAGCTCGTCGAAATGCCGGTGATCGCGGGCAACCATGTGGTAGGGAATCTCGCCCACACCGTGGAAGTGGATGTCGGGATGCGGCTGCGGCGTGTAGATCAGCGCGAAGTCGAGCGCGCCGGTGACCAGATCGGCGCACATCTGGCCGGAGTAATCCAGTTCGATATAGAGCTGCGAGGCAGGCAGGAAACGGCGTATCTCGCGCACCAGCTCACCCAGAAGCGGACCGGAAAGATCCTGCTGAATGCCCAGTCGCAGCGACCGGCCCAGTTCGCTGCCCGACGCCACCGCCCGTTGCGCCACCGTCCATTCCTGCTGCAGCATCCGCGCATGCGGCTCGAACCTCCGTCCGCCCGGTGTGAGTTCCGCGCCCAGACGCGAGCGGCGGAAGAGCCGCCCGCCCAGCGCCCTTTCCAGCGCCTGCACCCGCCCCGAGATGGTGGATTGCGTTACCCCGAGCCGCTCAGCAGTGCGGTTGAAATTACCGGTGGCGACCAGGTCAAGAAAGGTCTCGATCAGTTCGATGCGCATCGCCGCACTCCCCGGTGCCGGCCTGCTGCCGGAACCTCAGCCCCGATACGGAACCGGCACGGCACGGGGCCGTCAAGGCACGATGACCTCGACCAGACACGGCCCCTCGCCCCGCCCGGCCCGCTCCAGTGCGGGCAGCAGGTCGCGGGGGCCCTCGATCCGCTCTGCCCGCATTCCGAAGGCGCGGGCGACGGCGGTGAAATCAGGGGCCGAGGGGCGCACGCCGACCGGGATGATGCCCACATCGCGCATATGGCTCTCGATCTCCTGATAGCCGTTGTTGTTCCAGACCAGAAAGATCACTTGCGCGGCTTCGTCGACAGCAGACCCGAGTTCCGCGAGCGAGAACTGCAGCCCGCCGTCGCCGGTGATGGCGATGACGGGGCGGCCGGGCGCGGCAAGGGCCGCCCCGATCGCCGCAGGCGCACCATAGCCGAGCGCGCCATAACCCGTGGCCGAGTTGAACCAGCCGCCGGGCTGCGCCACCTCGCAATACAGATTCCCGGCATAGACAAGCTGCGTCGAGTCCCCGACCATCAGCGCCCCGGGCAACGCCTCACCCATGTCACGGATGAGGGCGACCATCTTCCGGTAATCAGGGCCGAGTCCCGCAAGCGCCGCCTCGCGCGCAATGCCTGCACGGGCGGCCCCGTCGCCCTGCCGGGGCGTGACACGGGCGAGAAGGTCACCCATCAGCCTCGCGGCGTCGGCCTGGATCGACAGGCGCGCCTGTGGCCCCTTGACCAGTTGCCCTGCGTCTATATCCACGCGCACAAGGCCGGGCAGCGCAGGAAAGTCGCCGGTGACATACATGTCGTAATCGGTCGACCCCATCTCGGTGCCCAGCGCGAGGACGAGATCGGCATCCGCCAGCAACTCGCGCACCGCATCCAGGCTGGGGCTGGCCGGGACGGCGAGAGGATGGCCCGCCAGAAGGCCGCGCCCGTTCACCGTCGTCACCACCGGCGCGTCGAGACGTTCGGCAAGGTCACGCAATCCCGGCTCCGCACGACGCACACCACCTCCGGCAAGGACGACCGGCCGGACGGCCCTGCGGCACAGGTCCACAAGGTCCGCCAGAGCCCCGGCCTCAGCGCCCGGCGGGCTGATGGTCCGGGGGCGTGGAACAGACGGCACATCCGGCACGCGCTCCCCCAGCACGTCGAGCGGAATCTCCAGATGAACCGGCCCGGGCCGACCCGATTCCAGCACGGCGAACGCGCGGGCGAGGACATCCTCCAGATCACCGGGATCAAGCAGCGTGTGCGAATAATGCGTCAGTTGCCGGACCAGCCCGCGCTGATCGGGCAATTCGTGCAGTGACCCGCGCTCATGCCCCAGAGCGGCACGGACACTCACGCTGCTGATCACCAGCATCGGCACGGAATCGGCCCGCGCCTGCGCCATGGCCGTCACCGCATTGGTCAGGCCCGGCCCCGAAATGAGCAGGCAGACCCCCGGCTTGCCCGAGACCCGCGCATAGCCGTCGGCCATGAAACCCGCGCCCTGTTCGTGACGCGGCGTGACATGGCGGATGCCCGAGGCGGCAAGGCCCCGGTAAAGCTCGACCGTGTGGACGCCGGGGATGCCGAAGACGATCTCGACGCCGTGTTCCTCGAGAAGCGCGATCAACCGTTCGCCGACCGTGGGCGGTGTCATGCCTGCTCCCTCCGCTCCCGCGCGGCGCTTCGCGCGAAACGCGCGATGCGCAGGCTCGCCTCGGCGATCCGTTCGTCCGGCGAGGTGAGGCTCACGCGGATGAACCCCTCACCCGCCTCACCGAACGAGGTGCCGGGCATGGTGCAGACATTTTCATTGTCGAGCAGCCCCCAGGCGAATTCCTCGGCAGTCAGCCCGGTGGCCGAGATGTCGAGCATGACATGCATGCCGGCTGCGGGCGGCTGCGGCCGGACCATGGGCTCGTTCCCGATCACGTCGCAGACAATCCGCACCCGTCGCGCACAGGCCTCGCGCTGCTGGCGGGCGGTGTCGATGTCATGGGTCAGGGCCCAGGTCGTCATGTCGGCGATGAAGGGCTGGCTGCCGAACAGCATCGTCTCCGACACGGGCAGAAGCCGCTTGCAGAACTCGGCCGGCCCGACCGCCCAGCCGCTGCGGAACCCCGGCGCGGCATGGGATTTCGAGATGGACGAGACGACGACGGTGCGCCCGGCCAGCGCCGGATTGTCGAAGGGCGAGGCGAAAGCGCCGTCAAAGACGAAATGCTCGTAGACCTCGTCCGAGATGATCCAGAGATCATGGCGGATGCAGATCTCGCCGATCGCGGCGATGTCGTCGGCCGCCAGCACCGCGCCCGTCGGATTGTGAGGCGAATTGAGCAGGAGCACGCGAGAGCGAGGCGTGATCGCGGCCTCGAGGTCGGCAGGCTGCATGCGAAACCCGTGTTCGGGCTTCAGCCGTACGCTCACCTTGTCCGCGCCGGTGGAGCGGATGATGCCGTCATAGGCGGCATAGAGCGGATCTCCGACCAGCACTTCGTCGCCCGCCTCGACCAGCCCGGTCATCGTCGCGAAAAGCGCGGTCTGCGTGCCGGGCAGGCACAGGACATTGTCACCTGTCACCGCCCGCCCGCTGCGGGCGGCGTAATGGCGGGCGATGGCCGCGCGCAGGGCGGCATCGCCGCGCCCGTCGGCATAGCCGGTACGTCCCGCCTCCAGCGCGCGGGTGCAGGCGGCAATGAGCCCCGGATCAAGCGGCACGTCGGGCGCGCCGATGGACAGTTCGATGATGTCCTCGCCCTTTTCCGCGCGTGCCCTGCCCGCAAAATGAACCGCCCATTTGTCCGAGCCGAGATCGGCCAGACGATCCGTGATCGACGCATATCGCATCAGCTTTCCTCCTGTTGTGCCGCCGTGCCGTTAGCCTCGCTGGGGGGCAGGCCAAGGATCGCCTCGACCGCCTCGAGCCCTGCCGCGAGAAGTTCGCCCTCGGCAAAGGAGCTCGGGTCCAGCGATCCCTCGAGCCAGAGCCCGTCGATCACGGCGTTGATCTTGATGGCCATGCGGCGGCGGTCGCCCGCAGCCGCCGCACGCCCGGCCTCGTCGAAAACCTCGCCCAGCAGCACCTCGATGTCCTGGCGATAGTCGAGATAGGTCTCGCGATGAATGGCCTCCATCGACGGGTTGAGCCGGATCATGGCAATGAACCCGGCCCAGAGCGTGAGCCATTTCGCATCGCGCACCGGCGGCGACAGGCTGGCCGCGACATAGCGGCGCAGGCGCTCGCGCGGCTTCCCGCCTGCGCTGTCACGGGCCTCGCGCGAAAGCGCGGTCATCCCGGCCATGGTCGCGCGATAGGCCTCTTCGATCATGTGTTCCTTGGTCTGGAAATGGTGGCGGATGAGCCCGGGACTCACCCCCGCCCGGCGCGCGATCTCGCGCACGGTCGCGGCATGGACCCCCTGTTCGGCGATACAGTCGAGCGTGGCCTGGATCAGCTCCTGCCGCCCGCCCGCCGCCTGAATAGTGTCAGCCCGTCCCCACGGCATCGACGGTCCCGCCCTCCGGTTGCCACGCCGCCAGAATCATCTGCGACGAGCGGACTATACAAGCGTATAGTTGCAGCGCAATCGGATTCGGCAGGCACCCGGCACCCGCCCGCTGCCTCGTGGCCACAACCGTCCCTGCGATCAATGCGAAATTGGCCGAGACAGCCCCGAGGCCAGCTGCGACCCCGCCCAAAAGTGCGCCAACAGATTTACTATCTCAGGAAACGTAATTTTTAACAGCACCTTATACTTATACCTTGCCCTATCCTGTGCCCGAGGCGACGGTTAAACGAGTGCGAGAGCCTTCCCGGCTCAGCGCAGCGAGCGAAGCTTGCGATCGCTGAATTGCAACTCGGATGGCCTGCGTGGTCGTGGCGCGCCCGTGACGGACCTGGCCCATAGTGCCTCCTTCCATTCCTGCGAAGGGATCGCACTATCAAGCCACGGGATCAGACACCCGGGACTGGCTGCAAGTGACTGAGAGGGCTGGCGTGCTGTAGCCACGAAAGGTGGGTAGCGCGATGGGTGGAAAATGCGCCGCGCGCGCTAACCAGCTGTAAATAATACGTATTATGATCAAACATGGTGCCCAGGAGAGGCAACGAATGCCCCTATATGTAGTTTTCACCCGCTATCAGCCGAAACGAC
>CAYUBT010000089.1:0-483 GCA_964443055.1 uncultured Rubellimicrobium sp. | reverse complement strand
CCCGTTCGCGCAACCTGCTGAAGTCAAACAATATTTCTAAAAAGAATGGTGCCCAGGAGAGGACTCGAACCTCCACAGCCGTTAGGCCACTGGTACCTGAAACCAGCGCGTCTACCAATTCCGCCACCTGGGCTATCGGGTGGTCCGCCGTCCTCTATGCGCAGGCGGGTTAGGTGTCAACGCGGATTCAGGGCCGGGCGGCGGGTTCGGGCAAATGCGCCTTGTCTGCCTGCCGGGGGAGGGGTAGATCGGCTCTGACTGTTTGGCACAGGGGGCCGGATCATGGCGCAGCTTGTCACCATCTTCGGCGGATCGGGCTTCGTCGGCCGTCATATCGCACTGCGCATGGCGCAGGCGGGGTGGCGGGTGCGCGTGGTGACGCGTGACCCGAATCTCGCGGGCTTCGTCCGCCCTTACGGCGTGGTCGGCCAGGTCGAGCCCGTCTTCGGCAATATCCGCGATGACGCCAGCGTTGCGCAGGCG
>CAYUBT010000088.1:0-10640 GCA_964443055.1 uncultured Rubellimicrobium sp. | reverse complement strand
GTCTAGCACATTCCCAACGGACTGGGTTGCTTCGCTGCGCTGGTAATGACGAAGGGGGGGGTGATCGACCCGGAGCCCTGTTGCGCGCGGACCGGGCACGGATGGAAGAACCCGCGCAGGCCGTACACGGGCGGAAAAGTTAGCTCAGGCCGCATACGGATCAAAGGGCTTGCGCGGGCCGCCCTTTCAGGCCCAGCGGCCTATCGCGAGAAGATACGCCATGTCGCCCCGCCGTGCATCTGTCCCGTCGCGCAGGCTGAAGCCGACCGAGGATGTATCCGGCGCGGCATCGAGGCAGAGGACCGAAAGCGTCCCGGCCTCGGCCGTGCCGGTCACCACCGGGGCGAAGTCAAAGGCCGCGGGATAGGTCCAGACCGTGGCCGAGACGGTCGAGGCGGCGAGTCTGTGGCTGCAGATCTGCGTGCCGTCCGCCAGCCGCAGCCAGTCGCCGTTCGCATTCGCGCCGCGTTCCAGCACACCGCCCGCAGGCAGACCGCCCGAGAACCCGACCGGGCCGAGCAGGTTGCTCCGATGGTAGAGCACCGCTTCCCCGGCCAGAAGCTCGCGCTCGGCGGCGTCGACCCGCAGGGCTTCATACCAGGTGCTGCCGTCGAAGGCCTTGATCGTGAACCCGTCGCCCCCCGCAAGCCCGATCTCAGCCAGTCCCGTCCAGCCGGACTGGAAGACCACGCTGGCGGTGTCACCTGCGCCCGCCCGGTTGATGGCGAGGCGATGGTCGTCGCCTTCATGGGTGAAGAGCGAGGCCGCCGAGGCGACCACGAAGCGGTTCACGGCATCCGGGGCGGCATTCACGCCCAGCCGCCGCGGCCCCTCGAGCCATTGCGTGCCGTCATGGATCAGCGTCACCCCCTCATCGAGCACATGCGCCCGCCAGCCTGCACGCGGGGTGATGAAGACCCAGCCGCCGCCCTCGCGCTGCGCGATCCTGCCCGCCTGCCCCTCCCAGTCGCCCGCAGGCGCGGACCCGACAAGATGGCACTCACCGGCTGCGGGCGCGGCAGGCGGCACTGACAGGCTGCGACTGGCGAGCGCAAGCTGGGTGAGCGCGTCGAGACGTTCGAGGGCCTCGTTCACGGTGACATGTTTCTGCGCCTGCGCGGGCAGAAGATAGGGCAGGCCGAGACGGGGGGTGAGATCGTCGGACATCGGGACTCCTGAACCGGCTTCGCATGTGTGGATTCTGCGCGATTCTCGGTCCGGAAGGTGAAGGCTTTCCTGCCCCGCCGCGCGGAGCCGGAGGATGCCCGCCATTTGGAGAGAGTGGCGAGCAGGACAGGATCGTCCCGGTTCACCCCGCCGCCTGATCGAGCATGTCCTCAGCCCGCTGGTCGAGACTCTTGCCCGCCAGTCCCGCGGCCAGCGCCGCCTGCCGCACCCGCGATCCGATCCCTCGACCGGCCGCGCCCCTGCGGCGAGGGTCTTGCGGTGCCTGCTGTTCATCACTCCCGAACAGGGGTGATATCAATGAATGCACAATATGCTCCAGCCGCCCGGCGCCCTCTTGCCGCCCGCCCGGTCAGGGTCGCACAAAGGCTTGGCGTCACATGCGGAACGTCCTATCGCCACTTGCCGGGCGGGTGCCGCCTTGCGAGGAAAAGGAATACCTCATGAAGATCACGGTCGTCGGCGTCGGCTATGTCGGCTTTTCGCTCGCAGTGCTGCTGGCCGGACGCCATCGGGTCACCGCGCTCGATGTGGATGCATCGCGCGTGGCCGCGCTGAATGCGGGATGCGCGCCGGTCGAGGACAGGGAGGCCGGGGAATGGCTGTCCTCCCGCACACTCGATCTTGTGGCCACCACGGATGCGCAGGCGGCGCTCGAGGGGGCCGATCTCGTCATCATCGCCACGCCGACCTCCTATGACCCGGAAACGGACCGTTTCGATACCGCATCCGTCGAATCGGTTGCGTCCCGGGCCATCGCCCTCGCCCCGAAACATGCGGTGATTGTCATCAAGTCCACCGTACCCGTGGGGTTCACCGACGGGCTGAACCAGCGGCTCGAAACGGACCGCATCCTCTTTTCACCGGAATTCCTGCGCGAGGGCCGGGCGCTTCACGACAATCTTCACCCCTCGCGCATCATCGTCGGCGGCCACGGCGCACCGGCAGAGACTTTCGCCGCACTTCTGGCCGAGGCCGCGCTCACCCCCGCCGAGACGCTCTTCTGCGCAGCCCAGGAGGCCGAGGCGATCAAGCTCTTTGCCAATACCTATCTTGCCCTGCGCGTTGCCTATTTCAACGAACTCGACAGCTACGCCCTGGCGCGCGGGATGGATGCGGGGGCGATCATCCGGGGCGTGGGCCTCGATCCGAGGATCGGCACGCATTACAACAATCCCTCCTTCGGCTATGGTGGCTATTGTCTGCCCAAGGATACACGCCAGCTTCTGGCCAATTACCGCGACGTTCCGCAGAATCTCATCCGCGCGGTGATCGAGGCTAATGCCACGCGCAAGGACTTCATCGCCGATGAGATCATCGCCCGTGCGCCCGCGCGGGTCGGAGTCTTCCGGTTGGTGATGAAGGCGGGATCGGACAATTTCCGCGACAGTTCCGTTCAGGGGATCATGAAGCGGATCAAGGCCAAGGGCATCCCCGTCACCGTCTATGAACCCCTGCTGGAGGCGGATGATTTCTTCAATTCGCCGGTCGAGCGCGATCTTGCCCGCTTCAAGGCAGATTGCGGCCTGATCCTCGCCAATCGCATGGCCCCGGAACTGGAGGATGTGAAAGACAAGGTCTTCACCCGCGACCTGTTCGGGGTGGAGTGAGAACGCATATCTTCGAACGCCACCCCATTGCAAAAATTTAACGCTTTTTTGTGATCGTCATCCCGACCGCCCGTTCGGGCCTGATCCGGGACGACGCCTCCATGCCTGTCCTTGCCCTGCTGCGCACGGCCCTGCTCACGCCCATTGCCTGGGTGATCGTCGGGCTCCTCTCCTGGCGGCAATGGTTCCTGACTCTCGGGGCAGCCTCTGTCATCTGCCACGAAGCACCCTATCGGGGGCAGCCCGTCCTGCTGCTGGCCCTCTACGAAAAGGGCAATCTGCGCCCCGACATCCTGCGCCTTCTGCAGGCGGCACGGGAGCGGGGATTCTATGTCCTCGCCGTCAACACCCTGCGCCTTGCCGCGCCGGGGGTGCTGCGGGATCTGGTCGGCTGCTACATCGAGCGGCCGAATTACGGCCGCGATTTCGGCAGCTACCGCACGGGATTCCTCCATCTCTACGCGCGCGGCTGGGAGCAGTGCTGCCCCCGGCTCCTGATGCTCAACGACAGCGTCTTTTTCGCCTCGCGCGGACTCGACGCCTTTCTGGAGACGATGCGCGACTCCCCCGCCGAGGTGCTCGGGGCGACCGAGAATCACGAGATCGCCCATCACCTCGGCTCCTTCTGCATCGCCATGGCCCAGCGCGTGCTTTCCGCGCCGCGCCTCATCCGCTTCTGGAAGGGATACCGGCTCAGCGACATTCGGCCGGTGGTAATCAGGCACGGCGAGATGGGGCTCTCGAAAGTTCTGGCGCAATGCGTCTCATCGCCTGCGCAGATGCGCGCGCTCCATGGTGCCGCCCGGTTCCTCGAGGAATTGCGCGACCATTCCGCCCTTCAGGACGCTGTTCTCGGCAACCGGCGCCGGGCGCGCCACACGCCCGCCCCCCGGCTCGGGCTCGGGTCCATCGCAGCACAGATCCCGTGTCATGGCGGCGCTCATGAGGCTGGCATTGCCTCTGCCGGAGATGCCGAAGAAATCATCACCACCCGCGACGGGCTGCGTGACCACCTGTTGCGCCATGGCGCGCCGGTCCCGCCGGATCTCGACCTTCTCCTCAGCCGGGCCATCACCGCCGCCGCCACCGAAAACTTCATGTGCGGCAGCCAGATCCACCAGAATGCGCTGATCCTGGTCGAACTCGGCCTGCCGCTGGTGAAGCTCGACCTCCTCTATCGCGGCATGTTCGATATCCACGACCTGCTGCAGATCATGGACAAGTTCTCCCGCTCCGAGGCGGGGGAGCTCGCGGGGCTCCTGATGGCGCGCCCCTTTGGCGGGCAGACCCACATCGGCTGGAAGCGCGCCGCCTTCATGCGTGGGCTGATATGACCGTCCCTCACCCCCCGAACCCGCCGGGTATCGCCCCCCTCGTCCTGTTCGTCCATGTCCCGAAGACGGCCGGCTCGACGGTCAACCATCATCTCGCGCAATCCGGCATCCCGGGAGTCGCCCATGTCGAGCGCTGGATCGACGACCCCGGACAGGCGCAATCACGGATCGGGGGGCTCGGCTGGATCTCCGGCCATGTCAGCCTGCCCGGAATGCAGCGCCTCGCGGCCCTTGCCAGAAGGCAGGCGCGCCTGTTCACCCTGATCCGGAAGCCGGGCGCCCAGGTCGCCTCGCATTACAACTGGCTCGTCGAGATCTTCCATCGCGGGGAATCGTTCTACAACGGCCACCCGCCACGGATCAGGGAGATTTCAGAGCGTATCCGCAGCTCGGACAACAGCGACCCTCGTGCCATCATCGACAACCTGCAACGACATGCGGGGCTTTTCCTGAACCAGCAGTCCCGCACCGTGATCGGTGAGGATGTCGTGGCCCTGTCGCAGGCGGCCATCGGGGAAAGGCTCGCCACCTATGCACATGTCGCCCGCGATGGCGGGATCGCCACGCTCCTTCAGGCCATGACCGGCCAGGCTCCGCACCCCGTCGCCCGGGTCAACCGCAGCACCTGGCACCTAGACCCCGGTATTTTCCGCACCCCCGCGCTGCAGGAGTTCCTTGCCTGCGAGAATGCCCTCGACCGCGCGCTGCACGAGCGGCTGGCCCTGGCTCCGCCGCATGAGTGAGCATGGGCATATGGTGCCTGCTCCCGTCCTCATCCTCATGGCCACGTTCAACGGCGCGCGGTTCCTGCCGGAGCAGCTCGACGGCATCGCCCGGCAAACGCATCGCGACTGGCGGCTTCTCGTTTCGGATGACGGCTCGCAGGACGGAACCCGCGCCATTCTGGAAGGGTTCCGTGCCAGTCGCCCGGCGGGACAGGTGCGCCTCGTCGCCGGGCCGGGCAGTCGGGGGGCGGCCGGAGGACCGGCTGCGAATTTCCTCTCGCTCCTGCAGCGCGCCGAACCGCAGGAACACGGGCACCAAGGCACCTTTCTGGCCTTCTGCGATCAGGACGATGCCTGGGATGCGGACCATCTTGCGCGGGCGCTGGGGCTTCTCGCGCATGCGGGGACGCCGTTGGCCCTCTGTGGCTGCCGGATGCGCATCTGCGATGCAGACCTGCGTCCGCGCACTCTCTCGCCCCTGCCGCGCAGGCCGCTGGGGTTTCGCAATGCCCTGCTGCAGAATGTGCTCAGCGGCAACACGATGGTGGCTTCCCCGGAGGCCGCGCGGCTCCTGCAGGCGGCTGCGGGCGATGGGGTGGAAGAGATTCCTGCCCATGACTGGTGGGCCTACCAGATCGTCACCGGCGCAGGCGGGCAGGCGCTCCACGATGCGCATCCTTCGGTAGCCTACCGCCAGCATGACACGAATGCGGTGGGGGCCGCACCCGGGGGCTTGCAGCGGGCCCTTCGCCACCTGCGGGGCGAACCGCGGCGCTGGGCGGCGCGCAACATCGCGGCGCTTCGGGCCTCGGCGGCGCGGCTCACACCCGAAAACCGCCGCATATTCACCCAGTTTGTCCACGCGCTCGAGACGCCGTTTCCCCTGCGCATCGTCGCCCTGCGCAGCGCAGGCGTCTATCACCAGAGCCCGCAGGCCCGTGCCGCCTTCTGGGCCTCGGTGGCGCTGGGGAGGTTCTGAATGAATGCGAAAGAGATCCGGCGCTCTCCCGGTTCGGGCGGATCTGCCCTCACGGCTCCCCGCCCATATCCTCGACCGGAACCAGGTCCTCGTCCGCCAGCGGCCCCGTCAGCGCCCGGGTCTCTCGCCAGTCGGCGGTGAGCCAGACCTCCACCTCTTCCCGGCTGGTCAGGATCACGGGCATGGCCTTCGGATGGATCGGACGGACGACGGCATTGGGTTCGGTGGTCAGGAAGGCGAACAGTTGATGATCCCCCGGCCGTGGTGTCCGGTTCGAGCCGCGTATGCCCTGCCATGGCGCCCAGAGACCGGCGAAGAAGAACAGGGGCCGGGTCGCGTCGAGCGCGAACCAGTGGAGCGGCTTGCGCTTCGTGACCGGATCGGGCTTTTGCCCATATTCGGAAAAGGCAGTCGCCGGGACCACGCAGCGATGCTCGATCCCAAGCCATTGCCGCCAGTGCGGGCTTTGCGTGTTGCGGATGTTGGTGATGCCCCTGTCGGGTGCCCCCGGAGGCCCGAGATAGGCCGTCGGTGTGGGCATGCCCCAGGTCAGCCAGGCGAGTTCGCGGCCCCTCTCGGTATTGCGCACGACCGGCGCAGGCCGGTCGGGATAGATGTCGAGCAAGGGCGGCAGGTTGCCGATCTCGTCCTCGATCAGTTCCACGGCATCGGCGATCTCCTGCTGATTGCTCGCGAGAGCGTAGCGGTTGCACATCGCGTTTCCTTTCCTGCGCCTGCACCGACATGTGGCACCGGACCTGATGTTCATATCTGATGCGGCCCGGATTGACTCTGGCATCGACAGTGAACAAAAAGAGAACGTAGCAGTGGAATCGCCCGCTGCAAGCATTCGTCAGGCTAAGGGGCCCCTGCATGTCCAGCCGCGCCGACAGCCCGGTTCTTGCCGATCTGCGCCTGCGGATCGCACGGCTTGAGGGGGGGCCGCGCGTTGAAGGCGCACTGCCCTTCGGCCTTTCAGCGCTCGATTCCCGATTGCCGGGGGGCGGGCTCATGCTCGGAGCGCTGCATGAAGTCGCGGGCGGCCCGGATGGTGCCATGGACGGGGCGGCGGCGCTGTTTGCCGCCGGGATTGCGGCGCGTGTCACCGGCCCGGTGCTGTGGTGCGTCACCCGTGCCGATCTCTTTGCACCGGGTCTCGCGCAGGCGGGGCTTTCTCCCGGCCGGGTGATCCATGTCGAGGCAGGTGACAACAGGGGCGTGCTGGCCTGCATGGAAGAAGGACTGTGCCATGGCGGCCTTGGCGCGGTGGTCGGCGAAGTCGCGCGCCTGCCGATGGTCGCTTCGCGCCGACTGCATCTGGCCGCCAGGGAATCGGGCAGCATCGCCATCGCGCTGCGCCGCTGGCGGCGGCAGACGGAAGCGCGCGATTTCGGCCAGCCGACGGCGGCGATGACACGCTGGCAGATCTCGGCGCTGCCTTCGCGGCCTTTGCCGGTTCCCGGCGTGGGGCGCGCGCGCTGGCGCGTCGAACTGATCCGGGCACGGGCGGGGGCATGCCTGGAGATGGAACTGGAGGCGTGCGATGACTCGGGTCATCTCGGTCTTCCTGCCGACATGGCCGACGGACCGGTTGCGGCGGAAGGCTGGCGGCACAGCGCCGCCGGTTGATGCACCGCTGATCCTTGTCGGGAGGAACGGCAGCCGCCGGGTGGTGACGGCCGCAGATGGCGCGGCGCAGGCCCTCGGCTTGCATGTCGGCATGCCCGTCACCAAGGCGCAGGCGCTGGTGCCGGGGCTGGTGATCGAACCTGCTAACCCGCAGGCCGATGCAGAAAGCCTCGAACGCCTGGTGCTGTGGGTCTTGCAGCGTTTCAGCCCGATCGTGGCCGTCGATGGCCCGGATGGAATCGTGATCGACTCGACCGGCGCTGACCACCTTCACGGCAGCGAGGCGGCGATGCTGGATACCCTCGTCGGGCGCCTTACCTTCTCGGGGATTGCCGCCCGCGCGGCCGTAGCGGACACTTGGGGCGCGGCGCATGCGCTGGCGCGCTATGCGGCCGATCCGTCGCTGATCGCGGCATCGGGCACGGTCGAGGCTGCGCTCTCGCCACTGCCGGTCGAGGCCCTGCGCCTGCCGCCCGCGATTGCGGCGGGGCTGCATGATCTCGGCTTTGCCCGCATCGGTGACCTGATCAACCAGCCGCGCGCGCCCCTGACCCGGCGCTTCGGGCCGGAACTCTGTCGCCGCCTGGATCAGGCGCTCGGCAAGGCTGCCGAGCCCATCGAGCCGATCCGCCCGCAGGAGCTGGTGACTGCCCGCCGCGTCTTTGCCGAACCCATCGCCGCCGCCGAGACCATCGCACGCTATATCGCCAAGCTGGTCGCGACGCTTTGCGCGGCGTTGGAAGCGCGCGGCCTTGGCGCGCGCCGCCTCGATCTGCTCTGCCACCGCGTCGACAACCAGATCGAGACGGTGCGCATCGGCCTCGCCATGCCGGTGCGCGATCCTGCCCGGCTGACCCGGCTGCTCTGCGACAGGATCGAGACCATCGCGCCGGGCTTCGGCATCGAGATCATGTCGCTGACGGCGACGCTGGCCGAGCCTTTGCTCCTGAAGCAGGCGGCCAGCCGCCTGATCGAGACACCCGCACCGGACCTCTCCGGCCTGATCGACACGCTCGCGAACCGGGTCGGTGCGCGGGCGATCTATCGTTTCGCGCCGCTCGCCAGCGACGTGCCGGAACGCTCCATTCGCCGCATCCCGGCCCTGGCCGAGGAGACCGGCACCGGCTGGCCAGATCACTGGCCTCGTCCCGCGCGCCTGCTGCCACGGCCCGAACCGATCGAGACCATGGCGCTGCTGCCGGACCATCCGCCGAACTGGTTCTCCTGGCGGGGGATGCGCCGCCGGGTCCGGCGGGCCGATGGCCCCGAGCGCGTCTTCGGGGAATGGTGGAAGCGCGATGCCGAGCTTTCCACCGTGCGCGACTACTTTCGCGTCGAGGATGAGGCGGGCGCACGCTTCTGGATCTTCCGTTCCGGCGATGGTGAGGATGTGACCACCGGCTCGCAGGGCTGGTTCCTGCACGGGATCTTCGGATGACCCGCTACGCCGAATTGCAGGTGACGTCGCGCTTTTCCTTCCTGCGCGGCGCGTCCTCGGCCGGGGAACTGTTCACCACGGCGGCAGCAATGGGGATCGAGGCCATGGCGGTCACCGACCGCAACACGCTGGCTGGCATGGTCCGCGCCCACGTGGCGGCGAAGGAAGCGGGGGTGCGGCTGATCGTGGGCTGTCGCCTCGATCTCGCCTGCGGCATGTCGGTGCTGGTCTATCCGATGGACCGCGAGGCCTATTCGCGGCTCTGCCGCTTGCTGACCCTTGGCAAGGCGCGGGCGGGCAAGGGGCGCTGCCATCTCGAATGGGCCGACCTTGCCGCTTGCGCCGAGGGGCTCATCACGGTGCTGGTGCCGAACCTTGCCGATGAAACCTGCGGGCTGCACCTGCGACACCTGCGCGAGGTGTTCGGCGACCGTGCCTATCTGGCGCTGACCCTGCGGCGGCGGCCCAACGACCAGTTGCGCCTCTGGCAGCTTTCGCACATGGCGCAACGCCTTGGCGTGCCCACCGTCGCCACCAATGACGTGCTGTTTCATGAGCCGGGGAGGCGGGTGTTGCAGGACGTGGTGACGGCGATCCGCCACAACACCACCATCGAGGAACTCGGCCTGCGGCGCGAGCGCCATGCCGATCGCTATCTGAAACCACCCGCCGAGATGCACCGGCTGTTCGCACGCTTTCCCGAAGCACTGGCCCGCACGAGCGAGATCGCGGACCGCTGCCGCTTCTCGCTTGACGAGTTGCGCTATCAATACCCCGAGGAGCGCGATGACCCGGCCCTCACCCCGCAGGAGACCCTCGACCGGCTGACCTGGAAAGGGGCCGCGATCCGCTACCCCGAGGGCGTGCCCGAGAGCGTCACGACCACGCTGAAACACGAGTTGAGCCTGATCGGCAGGCTCGGCTATGCGCCCTATTTCCTGACCGTGAACAGTATCGTCCGCTTTGCCCGCAGGCACGACATCCTCTGTCAGGGGCGCGGATCGGCGGCCAATTCGGCAGTCTGCTATGTGCTCGGCATCACCGCCATCGACCCGGCCCGCAACGATCTGCTGTTCGAGCGCTTCGTCTCGGAGGAACGCCGCGAGCCGCCCGATATCGACGTCGATTTCGAGCATGAGCGACGCGAGGAGGTGATCCAGTGGATCTATGAACACTACGGCCGCGACCATGCCGCGCTGACCGCCACCGTCACCCGCTACCGCTCCAAGGGGGCGTTGCGCGATGTCGGAAAGGCCATAGGCCTGCCCGAGGAACTGATCGCCACCCTCTCCACCCAGTTTGGCCGCTGGTCGAGAGACGGGCTCTCCGATGCCGACCTGCGCGCACTGGGCCTGAACCCCGGGGATCGCCGGTTGCGCCTGACGCTGGAACTGGCCGCCCGGCTGCGCGGCGCGCCCCGGCATCTGTCGCAGCATCCGGGCGGCTTCGTGCTGACTCGTGACCGGCTCGACGATCTGGTGCCAATCGAGCCAGCAGCGATGGCAGACCGCCAGATCATCGAATGGGACAAGGACGATATCGACGCGCTCGGCTTCATGAAGGTCGATGTGCTGGCGCTCGGCATGCTGTCCTGCATGCGGCGGGGGCTGGATCTGCTGGCCGCTCACAAGGGGATCACCCTCGATCTGGCCTCGATCCCTGCCGAGGATTCGCGCACCTATGCAATGATCCGCAAGGCCGACACGCTCGGCACCTTCCAGATCGAGAGCCGGGCGCAGA
>CAYUBT010000087.1:0-10739 GCA_964443055.1 uncultured Rubellimicrobium sp. | reverse complement strand
CGCCGCTTCCGCGATCGCGTCGGGGCGGCCGCTGCCCCGGGCGACGAAGCCTTCCTCACGCGCCCTCGCCTCGAGCCGCGCGCGCAGATCACCTGCGTCCTTCATCTGTCCGCAAATATCCCGGGGGGCAGCGCTCCCCTCGCCGGCCGGGGTTCAGAAATCCAGATCGGCATAATGCGGCGGCGGGCGGAAACCCGGAATCTGGTCGGCCAGGATCGAGCGGAACGCGGGCCGCGACTTGATCTTGGCATACCAGTCGCGCACTGTCTCGGAGCGGTGCCAGTCCACATCCGAGATATAGTCGAGACAGGACAGATGCGCCGCCGCCGCGAAATCCGCGAGCGTCATCTCGTTGCCCGCAAGCCAGCGGCGCACCTCGAGCAGCCGATGCAGGTAGTCGAGATGGTATTTGATCGCCCGCGCCCCGGCCTTGACATTGGCACTGTCGGGATAGCCCGTGCCCTGGACCTTGCGAAAGACCCGCTCGCCCATGAGCTTCACCGTCACCTCGGCGTTGAACTTGTCGTCGAACCAGGCAACGAGGCGGCGTGTTTCGTGCCGGGCTTCGGGATCGCGCGGCATCAGCGGCGGGTCGGGCACCGTCTCTTCGAGATATTCGCAGATCGCCTGCGACTCCGACAGCATCCGGTTGCCCAGACGCAGCACCGGCACCTTGCCTGCCGGGTTGCGGCGCAGGAAATCGCCATCATGCTCCCAGTAGCGTTCCTCGACGAGTTCGACCTCGATCCGCTTCTCGGCCAGCGTCAGTCGCACCTTCCGGCAGAAGGGCGAGAGCGGGTAATGATAAAGCCGGTTTGTCGGACGATCACTCTGCATGGCCGGGTTCTAGCCCCAACCGGGGCATGCCATCAAGGATGCAGAGCAAGGCAGTCGGCGCGACCGTCGGCGGCGATGGTCGCTGCCCCGTCGAGAATGGCCGCAGCGCGGCGGCGCAGGAAATCGCTCGGATTGGCGGGTGAGCGGTTCTTCGGATCGGGCAGGATCGCGGCCAGGCGGGCGGCCTGCGCGCCGGACAGATCCGCCGCGCGCACGCCGAACCAGTGCTGCGCCGCCGCCTCGATGCCGAAGACGCCCTCGCCGAATTCGGCAACATTCAGATAGACCTCCAGGATGCGGCGCTTGGGCCAGATCAGTTCCACCAGCGGCGTGATCATCGCCTCCAGCACCTTGCGCGGCCAGCTTCGCCCGTGCCAGAGATAGACGTTCTTCACCACCTGCTGGCTGATGGTCGAGGCCCCGCCTCGGCGGCCGGCGTCAAGGGTCGCACGGATCGCATCCACGTCAAAGCCCCAGTGCAGACAGAAATTGGCGTCCTCGGCGGCCACGACCGTGCGCGCCATCACCGGCGCGACCTCGTCCAGTGGCACCCAGTCCTGCACGACCCCGCCCATCCGCCGCCCCTCGGAGAACATGTAGGGAGTCGTTGGCGGATTGAAGACGCTCCACAGGAGCACGAAGCCGACGAGGAGCGCCACCGCCCCGGCCAGACCGCGCAACAGCCAGAGCCGCCAGCGCCATGGTTTACGTGCAGCGGCCTTGCGCCTGCGTCCGCCCTTGCCCGTTTTCCCGCGCGCCTTCGCCCTGGCCACCTCTGCCTCAGCGCGTCAGGGGCGCGGAGGACATCACCACGCCGCAGCCATAGGCCGGGGTCGAGGACAGGAATCCGGGCTCGCCCGGAAAGATGAAGGCGGCGGGGCTGTCGTCGCTTTCCCAGCTTTCCTCGCCCACGGTCACGGTCGAGACGCCCGAGAGGAACATCCGCCAGTCGCGGCTGATGTATTCCCGCCCCTGCGAACGCCAGATCTCGACCCCGGCCTCGTCATAGGCGGTGATGGCGAATTCGGTCTGCTCGAGCGTTACGCCACCGATCTCCTCACGCGCGCCGGTCAGGCGGTCCTGCCCGACATAGCGGGTGGTCCCGGCCTCTTCCGAAAGCGTGCGGAAATCCCACGTGTCGACGCCGGTCGCAAGCAGGGCCGAGAACGAGGCGGGATCGGCGGGAGAATCCTCGAGCCGCTCGGAATGGCCCGAAAGCATGTGATAGCTCTCGACCCATTGTGTCTCGGCGTCGATGGCCCCGAAATAGACCATCCCTTCCTCATCGAGATCGACCCGGCGCTGCCAGCCGTCGGGATCGTCCTTGCAGGTGAAGTGATGGCTCACCACGCAGGAGCGCGACTGGACCGT
Organism: uncultured Rubellimicrobium sp.; assembly: GCA_964443055.1. GTDB lineage: Bacteria > Pseudomonadota > Alphaproteobacteria > Rhodobacterales > Rhodobacteraceae > JADYZU01. The sequence continues at coordinate 8,531 of CAYUBT010000087.1, read as the reverse complement.
CAGATAGGCCACGCAGCCCGCCGGTGGCGTGAAGGGCTGGGCGACCACCAGTCCCGGCAGGACGGTGCCGGCCAGCGCCAGTACGACCCCGCAGCGCATCATTGCACCGCCCCCCGAGCGGGAGCCTTCGACAGGAGCACGCCGCAGTCATGGCGCGGCTGGGTCGAGAGAAAACCGGGCTCGCCGGGAAAGATGAAGGCCACGGGCGTGGAATCGCTGTCCCAGCTTTCGTCGCCCACGGTCGTCGTGCGCGTGCCGCCGATGAAGATACCCCAGTCGCGGTTGATGAATTCGCGGCCCTCGGCACGCCAGACCTCGACCCCCGCCTCGTCATATCCGGTCACAACAAACTCGGTCTGCTCCAGCGTGACCCCGCTGATCGTCACCGACTCGCCCGTCAGCCGGTCCTGACCGACGAAGCGGGTGACGATCCCGTCCGGGTCGGTCCGCGTCGTGAAGTCGAAGCGGTCGACTCCGGTGGCGATCAGGTTCGAGAAGGAGGCGGGGATCTCGGCCTCGTCACCCAGCACCTCGACGATGCCCGAACGCGGGCTGATGCTTTCGACCCAGCGCGCCTCGGCATCGGTGGCGCTCATGAAGACCACGCCCTCCTCGTCGAGATCGGCGCGGCGCTGCCAGCCTTCGGGATCGCTCTCGCAGGTAAAGCGATGGCTGACGATGCAGGACCGTTCCTGCACGGTGACATAGGCTTCGCAGCCTTCAGGCAGAACGAAGGTGCCCTGCGCGACGGCAGGGACCGGCGCGATGCCTGCCAGTGCCGGGGCGAGAAATGCTGTGAGGGAAAGGGTGATGGCTGTCCGGGTCAAGGGTCTGGCCTGTCTCTGTCGCGGGTGCCTTGGGCGCGGGTGTCTTGCGCAAGGGCTTCGCCGGACCTTAACGCAGCACCATGGTCAGGGGAAGCAACAGTCACGCGACCGGCCAGAGCACAGGCAGAGTGACCAGTTCATGCCCGTCCGCGCGCAGGCCATCACTGACCGCGCGCGCCCCGGCCACGGCGGTGGCACCATCGCCATGCAGGCAGATGGAATGGAACGGCGTGGACAGGACCGCACCCCCGCGCGTCACGATTCCGCCTGCGTCGATCATCCGGCGCACATGGTCGCGCATTTCCCCGGGATCATGCAGGACTGCCCCCTCGGTGCCGCGCGGGGCGAGCTGCCCGTCCTCGGCATAGGTGCGGTCCGCGAAGATCTCGAGCGCGATGCGCAGCCCGGCCTTCTCGCCCGCCACCGCCAGTTCGGAGAGGACCGGGGCAAGCAGGATCAGCCCGGGATCGAACCCTGCCACCGCGCGGGCGATGATCCCGGCCGTTTCTGCATCGGTGCAGGCAAGGTTGTTCATGGCCCCATGCGGCTTCACATGCGTCATCGCCACACCGGCCGCTCGCGCCACGGCCGAAAGCGCGCCCAGCTGCCAGGTGACAAGAGCCGAAAGCTCCTGTTCCGGCAGGTGCATCTCCCGTCGCCCGAAGCCTTGGAGATCGGCATAACCCGGATGCGCCCCCACGCTCACCCCCCGTGCGCGCGCGGCGGCGATGGTGCGGGCCATGACCTGCGGATCGCTGCCGTGCATCCCGCAGGCGACATTGGCGCTTTGCACGATGTCGAGCATCGCCTCGTCGTCGCCGATGCGGAAACGGCCCCAGCTTTCGCCAAGATCGGCATTCAGGTTCAGGCGCATGTGTCGTCTCCCTCGATCTGACCGGGAAAATGGTCGGGGCGCGCGGCATCCACCGCCTCCCCGGCGAGATTGGCGGCGGCAAGATCAACCCCTCCGCCTGCAGGGCGCAGGGTGGCAAGGGCGGCGGCGATCACTTCTGCCTCATGGCGCGCGGCTGCCTCGGCCTCGGCCACGCTCACCAGGTCGAACCGCAGATCGGCACCGGGCAGGACATGCGCCAGCCGCCAGAGATCGGCCCGGATCACGCAGGCGATCTTGGCATAACCGCCCGTGGTCTGGGCATCGGCAAGCAGGAGAATCGGCTGGCCGTTGCCCGGCACCTGCATCGCCCCCGGAACGATCCCGTCCGAGACGATATCCGGCCCCTGCCCCGGCGCGAATGGCAGGCCCGGACCTTCGAGCCGCAGCCCCATCCGGTCGGCCTGCGGCGTGACGCGCCATGGCTCGGACACAAGCCGCGACAGGGCCTCCGGCGCAAAGGCGTCGGTCTGCGGCCCCGCGACAATGCGGATCGGGCCGCCGGGCGCGGGCGGCGGGGTCAGGACAGACGGCCCGGCGGCGGGCGCAGGCAGGCAAGGCAGCAGGTCGCCCTCACGCAGCACCCGACCCTCGACCCCGCCGAATCCTGCGGGCAGCATCGTGGAGCGGCTGTCGAGCACAACCGGCACATCCGGGCCGCCCGCGACCGCGACAAGACCGGTGGCGACCGGCGGCAGGGCGCTCAGGTGCAGTTCCTCACCTTCGGCGAGGGTGATTCCCTCCCATGCCCGGACAGGACGTGTGGCGGTACCCCGCACCTCCCCCACCGCACCGTTCCCGAAAGCGACGCGCACCGCGCCGCCTTCGGCCCGCAGCACCGGCGGAACCAGTGCCCATTCCAGTGCGGCCATGCCGGACGCATTGCCAAGCAGGCCATTGAGCAGCGCAAGCCCCCTCCGGTCGAGCGCACCGCAGCCGGGCACCCCCTGCCCGCGCCCGCCGCGAAAGCCATGATCGACCACGATGGTCCGCATCCCCGGCGTGATGACGCGCAGGCCGGGCATCAATCCCGCACCAGAAAATCAAACGGTTCCGGGGGCGTTACGGCCATCGCCCGCGCCTCGTCCCCGGGCACCGGCACGAATCGCACCCGGTCCCCGGTGGCGAGCAGTGCCGGCTCGGCCCGTGCCGGATCGAACAGCGCCACCGGGCAGGTACCGACGATATGCCAGCCGCCGGGGCTCTCCCATGGGTAGATGACGCCCATGCGGTTGGCGATGGCGACCGCGCCCTTCGGCACCCTCTGGCGCGGCGAGGGACGGCGGGGCCGGGCAAGTTCGGCGGGCAGGTCGCCCAGAAACGGCAGGCCGGGCAGGAACCCCAGCGCGAGGACATGAAACTCGCATTGCGAATGCCGGGAGATGATCTCCTCCTCGCTCAGGCCGAGCGCAACGGAGAGGTCGGACAGGTCGATCCCCTCGCCATAGGCACAGGGCAGATGCCACAGGCGACCCGCCCCCGCGCTTGCCTCGGGCGCAGCGGCGAGAATCGCCCCAAGCCGTGTGACGAGGTCCGCCTGCGGCACCGTCAGGCAATCATAGGTCACGGTGAGCGAGGTGAAGGCGGGAGCGACCTCTTCGGCCCCCGGCAGCAGCCCGTCCGCCATCGCCTGCGCAATCGCCCTTGCCGCGCTGCCGACCAGCCGCGTCGCCGCAAGCCCCGGTTCGCGCGCCAGATGGAGCGTCACCGCATGATCCGCCAGCGACTGGACCGAAAGAATCCGCACGAGTCTTCCCCTTCTCGCGCGCAGTCTGGTAACAGGCGAGAGACAAGGCAAGCCGTCCGGGGCGGCGGGCCACCGGGCAACATACCGGACGCGGGGGATCGAATTGGCGGCACCTGGCAGGGCGCTTATCGTCACCCACTCCACGCAGCAGGCCGCGCGGGTAAGTCACCGGACCGCGTTCTTCCATCCCGGCGATCTGGTAAAGTATGAGCAGACGGACCAGATCTTCACCAACCCGCACGATGCAAGAACCGAAAGCTGCATTTCCGGCCGGACCGGCTGAGGGAGGCGACATGAGCGACCAGCATATTTCATCGGCTTTCGACCGCGATCTCCAATCCGTCCAGGCGCAAATCCTGCACATGGGTGAGATGGTCGAACAGGCTGTCCTGAGCGGCGTGAAGGCCCTGATCGAGCACGATACCGAACTCGCCGAAGAGGTGCGCAAGGGCGACAAGGCCATCGACCGGCTCGAATTGCAGATCGAGGACGAGGCCGCGCGGATCATCGCCTTGCGCGCTCCGGTCTCGGCCGATCTGCGCATGGTGCTCACCGTGATGAGACTGGCCTCGGGCCTCGAGAGAATGGGCGACTATGCCAAGAACATCGCCAAGCGGACCACCGTCCTTGCTGTCTCCGACCCGTCGCCGGGCACCGGCGTCCATCTGCGCCGCATGGCGAACGAGGTGCAGTCCATGCTCCGCGACGTGCTGCTTGCCTTCACCACGCGCGACGCGGAACTGGCGCATCGCGTGATCGAACAGGACGAGGAGGTCGACCAGATCTACAATTCGCTCTTCCGCGAATTCCTCACCTTCATGATGGAGGACCCGCGCGCGATCACCGCCTGCATGCATCTGCATTTCATCGCAAAGAATCTGGAACGAATGGGCGACCTGGTCACCAACATGGCCGAGCAGGTCGTCTATCTCGTGACCGGCGAGCGTCCGGACGAGCGGCAGAAGGCGGATACGACACCCTATATGAGCGCGCCGGAGTAGACGGTCACACCTCGACCGGCCGCGCCTCCTGCTCGCCGACGCCGAAGACACGCTTGTAGCGGGCGATTTCCGCGGCCGGGCCGGTGGCCTTCGCCGGATTGTCCGAAATCTTTACCGTCGGTCGCCCCTCGGCCGCCACCGCCTTGCAGACAAGGCTGAACGGCGCGAGTGCGTCGCCCGGCGCAAAGCCCACGAAATCATTGGTCAGCTTCGTGCCCCAGCCGAACGTGACCTTGGTCCGGCCCTCGAAATGGCGGTGCAGGGTGATCATCGCCTCGACATCGAGCCCATCGGAGAAGATCAGGAGCTTCTTGCGCGGGTCTTCGCCACGGTCGCGCCACCAGCTTATGGCAAGCTCGCCGCATTCGATGGGGTCGCCCGAGTCGATACGCATCCCGGTCCAGTGGTTCAGCCAGTCGGGCGCATTGTCGAGAAAAGACTTCGTCGTATAGGTGTCGGGCAGGATGATGAGCAGATTGCCATCGTGCTCTTCCTGCCATTCGGCGAGGATGCGATAGGGGGCCTCGCGCAGTTCCTCGTCCGTATCGGCGAGCGCCGCCACCACCATCGGCAATTCATGCGCATTGGTGCCGATCGCCTCGAGGTCGCGGTTCTTGGCGATCAGGCAGTTCGACGTGCCGACGAAACGCTCGCCCAGCCCCTCGACCATGGCCTGAACGCACCAGTCCTGCCACAGGAAGCCATGCCGCCGCCGTGTGCCGAAATCGGAAAGCGTCAGTTCCGGCACCTCGCGCAGCCGTTCGACCTTCTCCCACAGCCGGGCCATCGCGCGGGCGTAGAGCACCTCAAGCTCGAACTTCCCCATGTTGTTCAGGACCGCACGACCACGCAGTTCCATGATGATGGCGAGCGCGGGGATTTCCCACATCATTACTTCGGGCCAGGCGCCCTCGAAGGTCAGTTCGTATTGTCCATCCCGCTTCTCGAGATGGTAGGGCGGCAGGCGCAGGGCCTCGAACCATTCCATGAATTCGGAACTGAACATCTGGCGCTTGCCATAGAAGGTGTTGCCGCGCAGCCAGGTGCTTTCCCCGCGTGTGAGCGACAGGGTGCGCACATGGTCAAGCTGTTCGCGCAGCTCGCCCTCGTCGATCAGCTCGGCAAGGCGGATATGTTTCGCACGGTTGATGAGGCTGAAGGTGACGCGCGTGTCGGGATGCGTGCGCCACACTGACTGCGCCATCAGGAGCTTATAGAAATCGGTGTCGATGAGCGAGCGGACGATCGGGTCGATCTTCCATTTGTGGTTCCACACGCGCGTGGCGATATCGACCATCGTCGGCCTCCGTGCCGAATGTCAGGATTTCAGACGACCGTCACACCTGCATCGCGCATCCGCGCGAGGGCGGCGGCGAGCGAGCCGTCAAGGTCGATCGCCCGGCTCAGATCGGTGCGCACGGTGACGCGGTAGCCCAGCCGCGCGGCGTCAAGCGCCGACCATGCGACGCAGTAGTCGGTGGCCAGGCCCGCGAGCGTGATCTCCTCGACTCCACGCGTCCTGAGGAAACCATCCAGCCCGGTGGGGGTGATCTGGTCATTCTCGAAGAATGCGGAATAGCTGTCGAGCGCCGGATTCATTCCCTTGCGGATGACGAGCGCGGCGGGATCGGAGCGCAGGTCGGAGCGGAAGGCCGCGCCCTCCGTGCCCTGAACGCAATGGTCGGGCCAGAGCGTCTGCGGCCCATAGGGCATTTCCATGGTGGAGAACGGCGCGGCTCCCGGATGGGACGAGGCGAAGGAGGAATGCCCCGCCGGATGCCAGTCCTGCGTCAGGACAATGGTTGCGAAATCATCCATCAGCGCATTGATTCCGGCGATGATCTCGTCCCCCCCGGACACAGCGAGGCGACCGCCGGGGCAGAAATCGTTCTGCAGGTCGATGGCGATGAGGGCATGGTTCGCAGGCTGCATGGCAGTGTCCTTCCGGAGTCGTCCGTCAGATGTCGAGATGCGCCACGTTCAGCGCATTCTGCTGGATGAATTCGCGGCGGGGTTCGACCACATCGCCCATGAGCTTGGTGAACAGGTCGTCGGCCTCGGTCGCATCCTCGATCCGCACCTGCAGAAGGGTGCGGGCCTCGGGGTCGAGTGTGGTCTCCCAGAGCTGTTCGGGGTTCATCTCGCCAAGGCCCTTGTAGCGCTGGAGCGTCAGCCCGCGCTCACCCTCGGTCAGGATCGCGGCGAGCAGGCCGAGCGGCCCGTGAATCGCCTGGGCCCTGTCCTTGCGCACAAGCGTGGCCTCCTGCCCGTAGGTCTCCTGCAGGCTTTCGGTGAAACCGCCCATGCGCCGCGCCTCGGGGCCGCGCAGCATCGGCCCGTCGAGCGTGCGAAGTTCCTCGACCCCGCGCAGGGTGCGGGTGAGGCGGATGCCACCGTCCTGCGTGATGCGCCCGGCCCAGCCCTTCTCGTATTCGGCCGCGATCTGGTCGAGCCTTGCCGCCACGCGGTCGGCCACGCCCTGCAGATCGGCCTCGACCGCACCGGCGACGAAGGCCCCGGCAATGGCCGCCTGTTCGACGATGTGGCGCGGGTAGTGGGTCGGGAGAACGTCGAAGAGCCTGCGCAGGCTGCGCGCCTCCTCGACCACGCGGACAAGGTCGGCCCCGCCGACCTCGGCCCCGGAGCCGAGGCGCAGCACCGCACCCTCGACCCCCTGTTCGACCAGGTAATCGTCCAGCGCGGCCTGGTCCTTGAGATAGACTTCGGACTTGCCACGCATGACCTTGTAGAGTGGCGGCTGGGCGATGAAGAGATGACCGCGCTCGATCAGTTCGGGCATCTGCCGGAAGAAGAAAGTCAGCAGCAACGTGCGGATATGCGCGCCGTCCACGTCGGCGTCGGTCATGATCACGACCTTGTGGTAGCGCAGTTTCGAGATGTCGAATTCGTCCCGCCCGATGCCGGTGCCGAGCGCCATCACCAGGTTGCCGATCTCCTGGCTCGACAGCATCCGGTCGAACCGCGCGCGATCGACGGTGAGGATCGTGCCCTTGAGCGGGAGCACCGACTGGGTGGCGCGGTCTCGCCCGGTCTGGGCGCTGCCGCCGGCGCTGTCGCCCTCGACCAGGAAAAGCTCGGTCTTGGAGGGGTCCTTTTCCGAGCAGTCCTTGAGCTTGCCGGCGAGGTAGTTCACATCCATCGCGGTCTTGCGCCGGGTGAGTTCGCGCGCCCTGCGCGCCGCCTCGCGCGCCACCGCGGCCTCGACGATCTTGCCGACGATCAGCCTGGCTTCATTGGGGTTTTCCTCCAGCCACTCGCCCAGCTTTTCGTTTACCAGCCCCTCGACCGCCGGACGGACCTCGGAACTGACCAGCTTGTCCTTGGTCTGGCTGGAAAACTTCGGATCCGGCACCTTGACCGACAGGACACAGGTCAGCCCCTCGCGGGCGTCGTCGCCGGTAAAGGTGATCTTTTCCTTCCTGGCGATCCCGCTCTCGGTGGCATAACGCTGCAACACCCGCGTCAGCCCGCCGCGAAACCCGGCCAGGTGGGTGCCGCCATCGCGCTGGGGGATGTTGTTGGTAAAGGGCAGCACCGTTTCGTGATAGCTGTCGTTCCACCACATCGCGACCTCGACCCCGATGCCGCTGCGTTCGCCCGACATGAAGATCGGCTCGGCCATGATCGGAGACTTTGAGCGGTCGATGAATTTCACGAATTCGCGCACGCCGCCTTCGTAGTAAAGCTCGGTCCGCAGGGCCTCGGCCGGGCGCTGGTCCTCCAGGATGATGCGCACGCCGCTGTTCAGGAATGCCAGTTCGCGCAGGCGGTTTTCCAGTATCTTGTAGTTATATTCCAGGTTAGAAAAGGTGCCGCCGGGGTCGCGTTCCTTGCTGGAGGCCAGGAAACGCACTTCGGTCCCCGATTCACCCTGCGGCGCATCGCCCACGACCTGCAAGGGCTGGACGGTTTCACCATGTTCGAAGCGGACGAAATGCTCCTTGCCGTTTCGCCAGATGCGCAGTTCCAGCCAGTCGGACAGCGCGTTCACCACCGACACGCCCACGCCATGCAATCCGCCCGAGACCTTGTAGGAATTGCTG
>CAYUBT010000086.1:0-10829 GCA_964443055.1 uncultured Rubellimicrobium sp. | reverse complement strand
ACGGGGCCCTTCGGGGCCCCTTTTCACATGTCATTGCGCGTCGGCGAAGCAAGCCGGATGTTCCACGTTCTGGCTTGCCGCGTCGTCTTCGGCTCCTCGCAATGACGATGGGGGACGGGGACTGCCGTCATTGCGAGCGTAGTGAACTCCGGCCTGCCGCACCGGCTTACGGCTCCCCGCAATGACTGAGGCTGGATCGCAACCCCCTATGCCACCCGTTCCACTGCCGCGACGATTTCTTCCACCACTTCCTCCAGCAGCCCCTCGTCGCTGCATTCGGCCATGACGCGGATGAGCGGTTCGGTGCCTGACTTGCGGATGAGGATGCGGCCCTCGGTACCCATGCGGGCCTCGGCGGCGGCGATCACACGGGTCACGTCAGGTGCGGCCAGGGGCTGGCGGTCGGGGGTGTAGCGGACGTTGCGCAGAAGCTGCGGCACGGTCTCGAACTGGCGGACCAGCTCGCTCGCGCGTGCGCCGGTCTCGATCATCGCGGCCAGAAACTGCAGCCCGGCCAGCAGCCCGTCACCCGTGGTCGCATAATCGGTCATGACGATATGGCCAGACTGTTCGCCGCCAAGGTTCCAGCCGCCGCGCCGCATCGCCTCGACGACATAGCGGTCGCCGACGGCGGTGCGTTCAAGCCGCAGCCCATGGCCGGCAAGAAAGCGTTCGAGCCCGAGATTCGACATCACCGTCGCGACAAGCGTGCCCTGCCGCAGCCGCCCCTTGGTGGCCCAGCGGGTGGCCATCATCCCCATGAGCTGGTCGCCATCGGCAACCTGCCCGTTCTCGTCGAGGATCATCACCCGGTCGGCATCACCATCGAGGCTGATGCCGAGATCGGCACCATGGGTCACAACCGTCTCGGCACAGGCGCGCGTGTCGGTCGAGCCGCAGCCCTTGTTGATGTTGAACCCGTCGGGCGCGGTGCCGACCTCGATCACGGTCGCGCCAAGTTCCCACAACACTTCCGGCGCGACCCGGTAGGCCGCTCCGTTGGCGCAGTCGATCACGACCTTGAGCCCGTCGAGCCGCAGGCCCGGGGGGAAGGTCGATTTCAGCCGCTCGGCATAGCGGAACCGGCCGTCGTCGATCCGTTTTGCCTTGCCGATGTTGTTGGCTTTGGTGGGTTCGACTCCGTTCTCGATCAGACCCTCGATCTTGATCTCGGCCTCGTCCGACAGCTTGAACCCGTCGGGGCCGAAGAACTTGATGCCGTTGTCCTGGAACGAGTTGTGGCTGGCTGAAATCATGATGCCCGCATCGGCGCGCATCGAGGTGGTGAGCATCCCCACCGCCGGCGTCGGCACCGGACCGAGCAGCAGCACATTCATCCCCGTCGAGGTCAGCCCCGCCGTCAGCGCGTTCTCGAACATGTAACCCGAACGCCGCGTGTCCTTGCCGATGACCACCCGATGCGCGTTCGAGCCGTCCTTGCGGAAATACCGTCCCGCCGCCGCGCCGATGCGGAGCGCCATTTCCGCCGTCATCGGATACTGGTTCGCGGTGCCTCGCACCCCGTCGGTGCCGAAAAGCTTGCGTGTCATCCGTCGCTCATGTCCTCTCGCCGCCCAGGGCGGCCTGCAGGCTCAGCGCCTGTCTTGTCTCATCCGTATCATGGACCCGCAGAATCTGCACGCCCTGCCCCACCCCCTGTATCGCCGCAACGAGCGAACCGGGAAGCCGCTCCTTCGCGGAAACGGTGCCCGTGAGCGCACCGATGAAACGCTTGCGCGAGGCCCCGAGCATCACTGCGCATCCGAGGCCATGATAAAGGGAAAGATTGCGCAGGAGACTCACATTGTGTTGCAGAGTCTTTCCAAAACCGATCCCCGGATCGACGATGATCCGGGTGCGGGGAATGCCCGCCGCCTCGGCTTCGGCGACGCGGGCAGCAAGCCAGTCATAGATATCGAGCACGACGTCGTCATAGCGCGGGTCTTCCTGCATCGTGCGCGGCTGGCCCTGATGGTGCATGAGGACAACCGGTGCCCCGGCTTCGGCCACGACTCCGGCGAGCGCAGGATCATGGGTCAGCGCCGACACGTCATTCACCACATCCGCACCGGCCGAGAACGCCGCGCGCGCCACCTCCGCCTTGCGCGTGTCGATCGAGATCGGGATCGCCGAGCCCGCGCGGATCGCGGCGATCACCGGAGCCGTGCGGGCGACTTCCTCTGCGGCCGGAACCGGGTCCGAACCGGGCCGCGTGCTTTCGCCGCCCACATCGATGAATGCCGCACCCTGCGCCTCGGCGCTCCGGGCGAGGGCGAGCGCGTCCGCAGGCGAGAAATGCTCGCCCCCGTCCGAGAAACTGTCGGGCGTGACATTGAGGATCGTCATGATCCGCGCACGTTCGAACGTGACCCCGGCAATCGGTGCGCGCAAGCCGCCAAGCGTCTCCAGCCGCTCGTCCGGTACCTCCGACAGCGGCACGAGGTCGCGCGCGCCGCCGCGTTCGATCCGTTCCACCCGGTCGAACCAGACCGACGTGCCCGCCAGCGGCAGCGCGCCGCGCGGGCGGGCGGGATCCTGCATCGCGACCGGACGCCAGTAGATCACGGCACCTCCCTCCGCACCGGAACATCCGCCTGCGGCAGGGGCGCGCCGATGACGACAAGCTCGGCTGCCTGCATCTCGCCCGCGAACCAGGCGGCGAGCGCGGCTCCGTCATCGGCGGCCGGCGGCGTCGAATCGACCGCGTCGAGCACGATCTTGGAGGGTGCCCAGACCGAAATCCGCCCATGGCGCATGGCCCAGTCGAGTTCGGTGCGTGTGCCGGTGACGATGCAGCGGCTGTCGCGTCCGGCCAGGGCCCAGGCATTCTGCTCGATGGCGAGCAGGTCGATTCGCCGCTGTGCAAGGGTGGCGGGCGAATGCGGGCGGGAACCCTCGGGCAGACCCACACAAAGGACCAGCGGCGTGCCGTCGGCGGCCAGCCGGTCGATCAGCACCGGCAGTTCCCTGTCCGCGATTTCCGCATTGCCGAGATAGCAGACACGCGGTGGCGGCGGTGCGGCAAGGTCGCGATGGGGGCTCGCGGCATCGGTGCTGCTGCGCATGATCTCGACCCCCAGATCGCCGGGGCCGCGGTCGAGCTTCTCGATCCGCAGGAACACCCGTTCCGCCTGCGGGGCGGCCAGGATGCGTTCGGCCACCCGCGCGGCGAGGGTCTCGAGCAGATTCAGGCGTTCCTCACCGAGTTCGGCATCAATGGCCTCGGTCAGCCGGTCATAGGAGAGGATGCGGTCCACGTCGTCATCGAGATCGTCCGGCAGCGGCGCAATCTCGACGACGATATTGAACCGCAGGCGCTGGAGATGGCCACGCTCCTGCTGGAAGGCACCGATCTCGACCTCGCGGACATGATCGCGCAGCGAGATTCGGTCGAGCGGCCGACCCGGCGGTGCCGTCGCGCCCGCGCGTTCGGCAAGGGGGGCGAAGGCCAGGGAGATGTCGTCATCCATATGGTGCCCTCCTGCCCGCCGGACCAGCCGCGCATAACGCTGCGGGGTCTGGCCGACAAGGGGGGGCGGTCGCAACCGCGCTCCGTCATTGCGAGAAGCGGCAGGCGACACGGCAACCCGGAACGAAGCGACCGGGTTGCTTCGACTGCGGCTTGCAATGACGGGGTGTCCGCCCTCAGCCCTTCGCCTTCAGCGCATCGCGGATTTCGGTCAGGAGCTCGACCTCGCTGGGCCCGGCAGGCTCTTCGGGCTTCGCCTCTTCCTTCTTCGTCGCAGATTCCTTGATCCGGTTGACCATCTTCACCAGCATGAAGATGACGAAGGCGATGATCAGGAAGTTGATCACGGCGTTGATGAAGTTGCCGATCATGAACTGCGCGTCGCCCAGGCCGAAGCTGACCGAGGAGAAGTCGATTCCGCCGACGACAAGGCCGATCAGCGGGTTGATGAGATCATCGACGAGCGAGCTGACGATCGCCGTGAAGGCCGCGCCGATGATGATGCCGACGGCCAGGTCCATGACGCTGCCCTGGGCGATGAATTCGCGAAATTCCTTCCACATGGTCCACTCTTCCTTCTGACTGCCCGCCCACGCGGCACGAACAAGGTTAACCGCGCCAGAATGACCTAATACCAGCACCTTTGCTACGGCTTTCTTCTGCCGCGCGGCAAGGATAGGGTCCGCCGGAATGCAATCTCGAGGACGACATGGCCGACCTTTCCGCCTTCCCCATCACGAACCGCTGGCCCGCCGCCGATTCCGGCGTGATCCAGCTTTATTCCTACCCGACTCCGAACGGGATCAAGATCTCGACCATGCTCGAGGAGACCGGCCTGCCCTACGAGCCTCACCGCGTGACGCTGGCGGAAGCGGATGTGAAGAGCCCCGAGTTCCTCTCGCTCAACCCCAATAACAAGATCCCGGCGATCATCGACCCGAACGGGCCGGACAACGCGCCTATCGGCCTGTTCGAGAGCGGGGCGATCCTGATCTATCTGGCCGAGAAAACCGGCAGGTTTCTGGGCAAGACCACCACGGACCGCTACCGCATCATCCAGTGGCTTATGTTCCAGATGGGCGGAGTCGGGCCAATGTTCGGGCAGGTGGGGTTCTTCGTCAGATATGGCGGCACCGCCGTCACCGACCCGCTCCCGCGCGAACGCTACCTGAACGAGATGAAGCGGCTGCTGGGCGTCATCGAGGGCACGCTTGACGGCCGTGACTGGATCGCGGGCGACTATTCCATCGCCGACATGGCCATCGCACCCTGGCTGCGGGCGATTCCCGACGGCTACGACGTGGCCGACCTGGTCGACTGGGAGAGCTTCCCGCGCGTGAACGCCTATCTGGCGCGATTCCTCGAACGCCCCGCCGTGCAGCGCGCGCTCGACATCCCGCCGCGCGCGGGATGACCCGGCAGCGCGCGAGGCAGGATTCGACGCGGCCTCGCGCCCGCGCCCCGTCTCAACGCTTTCCAAACCCTGCCCGCATGGGCTAGGTCTCGTCCTGACCGCGCCCCGAGACGAGGAAGCCGATGCTGCGTCCCCTGCCCCTTCTCCTGATCGCCGCGCTGGCCCTGTCGGGCTGCGCCCGGATCTCGCAATCGCGGCTCAATCCTCTCAACTGGTTCGGCCCGTCGCGTCCGGCGGCTGTCCAGCCGGTGCAGCAGGTGGTGCAGGATGCGCGTCTGCCGGTGGCGCAGATCAGCGACATGGCGGTGGAGCCCACGGCCTCGGGCGCGATCATCCGCGCCACCGGCGTGGTGCCCGGACAGGGCTGGCACAATGCCCGCCTCGTGCGCGTGGCTGATGCCGAGGGGGTCCTGGCCTATGAATTCCGCGCCGCGCCGCCCCCCGGCGGCACCGGCCCCGGCACCCAGGTCATCACCGCCGCCCGGTCGGTCAGCGCTGGCACCCTCGCCGGCGTGTCGCATATCCGCATCAGCGGCCAGCAGAACGCCCGCGAGGTGCGGCGCTGACCTACAGATTCACCGTCACCACAGTCTGGCCCCGTGCGGCAAGGCCGACCCGCCCCTCGCAAAGCGCCAGAGCCTGTTCGCCGAAAACCTCGCGCCGCCAGCCCTGAAGTGCGGGCAGGTCACGTTCGCCCGCCGCAATCGCATCGAGATCGGCTGCCGAAGCGATGAGCCTTGGCGCGACGTCCTCGGCGGTCGCGCGGGCCTTGAGGAGGACGCGCAGAAGCTCGGCCAGGGCCGGGTTCACCTGCAGGGACTCATGGCCTTCCTCCCGTTGCGGCAGGTCGGCGGGGTCGAGTTCCGCAGCACGGCGAAGGGCCGCAAGGATACCCTCCTGGACCTCGCCCCGGCGCCCCTCGCGCTGGAGCAGCCTGGACTTGGAAAGCTCTTCCTCGTTTACGGGCCGTGTCGAGGCCAGTTCCAGCAAGGCATCGTCCTTGAAGACGCGCGAGCGCGGCACATCGTGGCTCTGGGCATATTCCTCGCGAAAGCGTGCCAGTTCGCGCACGGCGGCCATGTGGCGCGGAGCATGGCTGCGGGTCTTGACCCGTTCCCAGGCGTCGGCCGGATCGGTGCGATAGGTGTCGGGATCGCTCAGGACCGCCATTTCCTCATCCAGCCATGACGCGCGCCCCGTCTGTTCCAGACGCCGGGAGAGCGTTTCGTAGATCACCCGCAGATGCGTGACATCGGCGAGCGCGTAGCGCAGTTGCGCGTCGGACAGCGGCCTGCGCGACCAGTCGGTGAAACGCGAACTCTTGTCGATCGTGGCCCTGGCTATCTTCTTGGCCAGCGTCTCGTATCCCACCTGCTCGCCATAGCCGCAAACCATGGCGGCGACCTGGGTGTCGAACAGCGGCGCGGGCACCATGTCCTGATCGACAACGAAGATTTCCAGATCCTGCCGTGCGGCGTGAAAGACCTTCACGACGTCGCGGTCACGAAAGAGCCGGTAGAGCGGCGCAAGCGACAGGCCCTCGGCCAGGGGATCGACGATCACCGCGCCCTCCTCGCCCTTGCCCGGATGGGCAAGCTGGATCAGGCAGAGCTTCGCGTAATAGGTCCGCTCGCGCAGGAATTCGGTATCGACGGTGACATAGGGAAAGGTGGCGGCGCGTTCGCAATAGGCGGACAGCGCGTCAGTCGTGGTGATGATATCCATGCAGCCCCGTGGCCTTGCGGTCTCCGCAACTCCTTAGGCCAGCCCGCGGGCGAAGAAAAGGCGGCGGGGATTTCCCGGGCTCCGGGGCCATCACTCCTCCCGTCATCGCGAGCGTCAGCGAGGCAGGCCGGATACCCCACGTCCCTGGCTTGCCGCGTCGGCTTCGCCTCCTCGCAATGACGGGGCCAGAGGAACCCTGCAAACCAAACGCCCGTCATGCGCGCACCGCCGCCTCGTTCAAGGTCACCACATCACCTCGGAACGAGGATCTGAACGTCGCTGCACACTGAGTCCGGTGGCCGGATGATTGCTCCCGGGCCGCACAGCGTATTTTTCTGCCGATCGCCGCATCCCCCCTTGCCTTGCGCGCTGGCTTGCTTATTGAGGCCGCTCCTGCGCAGGCCGTGGCCGGAACTCTCGACTCCACCCGCGCAAGTCGTTATGAGCCCGGCGAGGACCCGAAGGCCGCGCCCGAGGGTCAGCCTTCTGTTCGCGCGGCCGCTTTGGCCCGCATCATTCCTGCCGGGCCTGTCAGGCCCCTGAAAGCCGAGGTTGTGACATGGCCGTTCAGCAGAACAAGGTCTCGAAATCGCGCCGGAACATGCGCCGCTCGCATGACGCGCTCACCGCTGCCAATCCCAACGAATGCGGCAACTGCGGCGAGTTGAAGCGCCCGCATCACGTCTGCCCCTCCTGCGGCCATTACGACGGCCGCGAGGTCGTCAGCATCGTCTCCGACATCGACCTGGACGACGACGCCGCCTGAGCGAGGCGCGTCGGGCGAAACCATGCGGGACGAAGGCCCCGGAACTTCTGTGCAGGGCGCGGGCGCGGGGCTCGTCCTCTCGGTCGATGCAATGGGCGGCGACAGGGGGCCAGAGGCCGTGATCGGCGGAGTCGCGCGTTTCCTGCGCGACCGCCCGGGTGTGCGTGTGCTGCTCCACGGTCCGCAAGAGGCGCTCGAACCCCTCGTCGCCCCGCATGGCTGGGGGGACCGCGTCAGGATCCGCCACGCGTCGGGCGTCGTCTCGATGCAGGACAAGCCCGGGCAGATCATGCGCCGGGGCCGCGACACGTCGATGTGGTCGGCGGTCGATTCCGTGCGCACGGGCGAAGCCTCGATCTGCGTCTCCTGCGGCAATACCGGCGCGCTCATGGCCGTGTCGATGCTGGTCCTGCGCAAGGCCCCGGGCGTGACCCGCCCGGCCATCGCCTGCCTCTGGCCCTCGCTCAACCCGGCAGGGTTCAACCTGATGCTCGACGCAGGTGCCGATATCCGCGCCGACCAGAACGACCTGCTCACCTATGCGCTGATGGGCGTGGCCTATGCCCGGACCGGGCTGGGCGTCGCGCGCCCGCGCGTCGGCCTGCTCAACGTCGGCACCGAAGAGCATAAGGGCCGGGCCGAGCTGAAGGTCGCACATGACCTCATCGCCCGCGCCGCCGAACGCGACGGCTTCGCCTTCACGGGTTTCGTCGAGGGTGGCGACCTGCCGTCGGACCATCTCGATGTCGTGGTCACCGACGGATTCACCGGCAATGTCGCGCTGAAGACGGCCGAGGGCACCTCGCATCTCATCGCCCATCTGCTGCGCGAGGCGCTCATGGGCTCCTTCTGGGGCAGGATGTCCGCGCTCATGGGCAGCGGTGCCCTGAGGAGGCTGCGCGCCCGGATCGACCCGCGCTCGGTCAACGGGGGCGTGTTCCTCGGTCTCAACGGCACCGTGATCAAGAGCCATGGCGGCTCGGACGCCACCGCCATCGCCACCGCACTCGACCTCGCCTGGCGACTGGCCGAGGCCGGCTTCACCGAGACGCTTGCCCGTCAGGTTGCACAGGCGATCGCGACGACGCAGGATGCCGCTTCCGGAGAGCAACCGACAGGAGTGGGTGAAACATGACGATCCGGTCGGTTGTGCGCGGTGTGGGCCATTACCTACCCGCGCGGGTTGTCCCCAATTCCGAATTCGAAGCGCTGGTCGACACGTCCGACGAATGGATCCGCGCCCGCACCGGGATCGAGACCCGCCATTTCGCCGCCGAGGGCGAGACGACCTCCGATCTCGCCACCCATGCGGCGCGGGCGGCGCTTGCCTCTGCCGGGCTCGAACCGGGCGACATCGACGCGATCGTGCTGGCCACCTCGACCCCGGACCTCACCTTCCCCTCGAGCGCGACGATGGTGCAGGCCGCGCTGGGCATGGAGGCGGGATACGCCTTCGATCTGCAGGCCGTCTGCGCGGGATTCGTCTATGCGCTGACCACGGCCGATGCGCTGATCGTCGCAGGCCGCGCGCGGCGGGTGCTGGTGATCGGCGCCGAAACCTTCTCGCGGCTGATGGACTGGACCGACCGCGCGACCTGCGTCCTGTTCGGCGATGGCGCAGGAGCCGTGGTGCTCGAGGCTCAGGAGGGCGCGGGCACGAGCGCCGACCGGGGCGTGCTGTCCGCCGATCTCCATTCCGACGGTCGCTTCCGCGACCTGCTCTTTGCCGACGGCGGCACATCGACCCGAACCACGGGCCATGTGCGGATGCAGGGGCGCGAGGTCTTCCGCCACGCGGTCGAGAAACTGGCCCAGACGGCGCATGCAGCGCTGGAACGCGCCGGACTCGGGCCGCAGGACGTGGACTGGATCGTGCCCCATCAGGCCAACCTGCGCATCATCTCCGCAACCGCACAACGGATGCAACTACCTCTGGAACGTGTGGTCCTGACCGTGGCCGAACACGGCAATACTTCTGCCGCCTCGATTCCGCTCGCCCTGTCCGTGGGCGTGGAGCGCGGACAGATCAGGCCGGGCGACCTGATCGTGACCGAAGCCATCGGCGGCGGCCTCGCCTGGGGGTCGGTGGTGGTGCGCTGGTAGGGAACCTCCGGCACCCCGTCATCGTGAGGAGCCGAAGGCGGTGGGCAATCCACCCGTCAACCCCCCACCTCATGCGGCGGCCAAGGCTGCGCCAGGCGGCATCGGGTCGATTGCTTCGCCATGCTCGCAATGACGAGGATGGTGGTGGCACGCACCCGCATCCCCCGGGACGCCCCAACCCGTTGATATTGACGCACGCCCCGGCCGCGACTAGGGTTTTCTCAAAACGGGGGATCATCATGTCGGACAAGACGCTGACCCGGATGGATCTGGCCGAGGCCGTCCATGCCCAGCTCGGCCTCTCACGCAACGACAGTGCGGAACTGGTCGAGTCGGTGCTGCAGCATATTTCCGACGCGCTCGCACGGGGCGAGTCGGTGAAGATTTCCTCTTTCGGCACTTTCTCGGTGCGCGACAAGTCAGCGCGGATCGGGCGCAACCCGAAGACCGGCGAGGAAGTGCCGATCCTGCCGCGCAGGGTGCTCTCGTTCCGGCCCTCGCATCTGCTCAAGGCGCGCGTCGCGGCCGCCAAGGGCTGACTATGGCGGGCACCGGCAAGTCTGACGAAGCCTTCCGCACCATCGGCGAGGTCTCGGACTGGCTCGAGACTCCCGCGCATGTGCTGCGCTTCTGGGAATCGAAATTCACCCAGATCAACCCGGTGAAACGCGCGGGCGGGCGGCGTTATTACCGGCCCGAGGACATCACGCTTCTGGGCGGGATCAAGTTCCTCCTCCACGAGGAGGGGATGACGATCAAGGGTGTCCAGAAGCTGCTGCGCGAACAGGGTGTGCGCCATGTCGCCGCGCTCTCGCCCCGGGGTGCGCCGGGCGGAGCCGCCCAGGAGGAGGCTGCTGCGGGCGATGCGGTGCAACAGCCGGAAGCCGACCTGCCCGCCGACCCGAAGATGCAGCGGCCCGAACCACCAGCCCGGGTGCCCCCGTCGCCGCCGCAGCGCGCTGCGGTGCTCGCCCGGATCATCCGGGCCGATCCGGCCCTGATCCGCCGCCGCAGCACCCGGATCGCACCCGTCCTCGCCCGGCTGCAGGCGCTCCGCGCGCGGATGGAAGGGGGGTGAGACGGCACTTTCGCCTTGCCCCCGGCGGCTGATCGGGTAGAAGGCCCCCAGTCGGGCTATAGCGCAGCCTGGTAGCGCGTCTGTCTGGGGGACAGAAGGTCGCAGGTTCAAGTCCTGCTAGCCCGACCATGACACCGCCCGCCCTTCCGGCGGGCGTTTTCGTATGGGGGCATATGACGAACGGTGTCCTTCCCTGCCAGGAAATCGAGGCGCTGCTTGCGGCGGGTGCCATCGTGGGCGATGCGGATCCTGCGCCAGGCCAGGTGCAGCCTGC
>CAYUBT010000085.1:0-11166 GCA_964443055.1 uncultured Rubellimicrobium sp. | reverse complement strand
CTGCGGCTGACCCTGCGCCCGCTCCCGCGCCGCCACCCGGCCCGGTCCTGCGCGCACCGACCGGGCCGCCCGAGGCCTCCGCACCGCAGATCACGCCCACGCGCGACTGACGCATCGTCATTGCGAGCGGCAGCGAAGCAACCCGGTCCCCACGTCTCCGGCTTGCCGCACCGGCTGACATCCCCGCAATGACGGGGGCGCGGCCCTCTCAGCCGAGGCGCGAGATGATGACGCGCACCTCGGGCCGCTTGCCGATCTCGTTCTGGGCCACCTGGCGGGCGAGCCGCGTGAGCTCCTTCTCGAGTTTCTCGTCGTCGCCCAGGGCCTTGCGCCCTGCCCTGTTCACATGGCGCGAAAGCTCTTCCTCGAGCATCTCCGCCAGCTGCTCCCGCGAGCGGCCCTTTTCCGGCAGGCCCTCGATCTCGCACCAGACATCGCCCAGTGGCCGCCCGTCCTCGTCGATGATGAGGGTCACGGTGACATGTCCGTTCAGCGCCATGCGGATCCGGTCGCGCACGACGCCGTCCATCGCCCCGATCAGCACGCTCCCGTCCAGATAGGTGCGGCCTGCATCGACATATTCGGCCACTTTCGGACGGCTCCCCGTCAAGTCGAGCATCATCCCGTTGGTGACGACCATGGCCTTGCGCCCGCGCGCCTCGGCCACGCGCGCATGTTCGCGCAGGTGGCGGTGCTCGCCATGCATGGGGATGACGAGTTCGGGGTTGATGAGATCGTGGAACGCCTCGAGGTCCGGGCGGTTCGCGTGACCCGAGACGTGATAGGTGCCGATCTCGTCATAGATGACATCGACGCCCTTGACGGAAAGCTGGTTCATCACCCGGATCACCGGCCGCTCGTTGCCGGGGATGATGCGCGAGGAGAAGAGGAACGTATCGCCCTCCTTCAGGTTCAGGCCCAGATACGAGCCCTGCGCGAGCTGGGCGCTGGCCGCCCGCCGCTCGCCCTGCGAGCCGGTGACCAGCAGCAGAAGCTGACTGCGCGGCAGATCCGCTGCCTCCTCGGGGCTGATCACGGCGGGGAAGTCCGTGAGAAGCCCGGTGGTCGTGGCTGTCTCCACCATGCGGCGCATAGCACGACCCAGCAGGACGATCTGCCGCCCCGAGGCCCTGGCGGCATGGGCCAACGTGCTCAAACGGGCGACATTCGAGGCGAAAGTCGTAGCGACGACCATTGCAGGCGCGTCCTTCATCAGCTTGCCGAGAGGCTCGGCAAGCCCCGCCTCGGACCTCCCCGCATGCGTGGAAAAGACATTGGTGGAATCGCACATCAGCGCCCGCACACCGGGCTTCGCCACTTCGGCCCAGACATTCTCGTCGAATGTCTCGCCCACCACCGGGGTGCGGTCGATCTTGAAATCGGCGGAATGGACGATGCGGCCCGCAGGCGTATCTATCACCAGCCCCGCGCTTTCGGGAATCGAATGGCTGATCGGCACGAAGCCCACACTGAATGGCCCGGCCTCGACCATCTCGGGCCATGTGCCGACGATATCGAGCGCCGACGCCGGGGCACCCTGCTCGTCCAGCTTCGTGCGCGCGATGGCCCCGGTGAAGGTGCGCGCATGGATCGGCACGCGCAGCCTGTCCCACAGGTGACCCACCGCGCCGACATGGTCCTCATGCGCATGGGTGATGAAGATACCCTCGATCCGGTCGCGCCTCTCGGCCAGCCAGGCGATATCGGGCATGATGAGATCGACGCCGGGGCTCGAGTCCATGTCGGGGAAGGTCACGCCGAGATCGACGACGATCAGCCGCTCCTCGTTCTTCTTTCCCCAGCCGTAGACATAGGCGTTCATTCCGATTTCCCCGGCACCGCCGAGGGGCATGTAGATCAGCCGTTCCGCACTGCTCATGTATTATCCTTGTTATATTGGTGAATCACGGTCAGGCCGTGCATTGTCAGGTCCGTATCGACCACATCGAAGAGCCCCTCGTTCTCGCCGAACAGGGGCGAGAGGCCGCCCGTGCCGATAACGCACATCTCGCGGCCGCGTTCCTCCTGGATCCGGGAGCAGCATTCCTTGATGACGCCGATATAGCCGAACCAGATGCCCGACTGCATGCAGGCCACGGTATTGGTGCCGACGACCGATTGCGGGCGGCTGACATCGACATGCGGCAGCGCGGCCGCCGCAAGGTGCAGCGCCTCGAGGCTGAGATTCACGCCCGGCGCGATGATCCCGCCGGCATAGGCCCCGTCATCATCGACCACGTCGAATGTCGTGGCGGTCCCGAAATCCACGATCACGAGATTGCCGCCGTAGCGCTCATGCGCGCCCACCGTGTTCACGAGCCGGTCCGGGCCGATCTGCGTGCCCTCGTCCACGCGCGGCGCGACCGGAAGCAGGCAGTCGGGCCGGCCGACGACCAGCGGACGGCAATCGTAATAACGGTCGGCGAAGACCCGCAGATTGTAGACCACGCGCGGCACCGTCGAGGAAATGATCACGTCGCTGATGTCTGGCGTGATCCCGTTATGCTCGAGCAGCGAGATGAGCCACACGTAATACTGGTCGGCGGTGCGCCGCACATCGGTAGCGGCGCGCCAGGTGCCCACGAATCGCGCGCCGTCCCAGAGCGCGAAAACGGTGTTGGTATTGCCGCAGTCGATGGCCAGAAGCATGGGGTCGCCCTTCAGAAATACACGTCGGCGGCGGGGATGATCCGCATCCCCTCGCCCGTCGCGAGGCAGAGGTTGCCGTCCATGTCCACCGTCTCGAACACGCCGACATGTTCGCCCGATGTCGTGCGCGCCACAATCACATCCCCCAGCCGCGCGGCATGGGCAAGCCAGTCTTCGCGCACACGGGCGAATCCGAATTCGGCAAGCTTCGCCTCCTGCGTGGCGTAGGCATCGGCCAGAAACGTGAGAAAATCCTCGGGCGTGATCTTCACCCCCGTCTCGCGCAGCAGGTTCACGGGCTCGCCCGAGCCACCCGAGGTGACGACTGCGGGGCTGGCGGCCAGATTCACGCCGATCCCGATCGCCAGCCAGTCCACCACCGGGCCGGAGGAGGCGCTCTCGAGCAGGATGCCTGCGATCTTGCCACCGTTCAGGAGCACGTCATTGGGCCATTTCAGCGCCAGCCGCGCCCCCGGCACCAGCAGCGAAAGCGCCTGGTAGAGCGCGCAGGCGGCGAGGAAGCTGCGTTTCGCGGCCTCGTGCGGCGTGGCCCAGGGCCGGAAGATCAGCGTCGCGGCCAGATTGCCCTCCGGCATGATCCAGGGCCGCCCCTGCCGCCCGCGCCCGCCGGTCTGGCGACGGGCCATGATCCAGGTCGGCCCGTCGAGGCGGTCAAGGCGGCGCACCGCCTCGGCCATGGTGCTGTCCACCTCGTCAAGGACGACGCGGCCGTAGCCGCGAGGCCAGTGCGCGCCCTCAGTTGACAAGGGCGGCCGCAGCGCCCGCGGCTGCCGGTTCGACCCCGAAGAGATTGACCACGCCGAGCACCATCATCGCCGCGCAGCCGACAACGAAGAGCCACGCCACCGGCGTCATGGCCCGGTCGAGAGGCTCGGACTCTTTCCCGAAATACATGAAATAGACGATGCGCAGGTAATAGAAGGCGCTGATGACCGAGGCGATCACGCCCAGCACCGCCAGCCAGCCGAAGCCGCCGTCATAGGCCGCGCGCAGCACGTAGTATTTCCCGAAGAAACCGACGGTCGGCGGCACGCCCGCAAGGCTGAAAAGCAGCACCAGCATCGCCAGTGCAATGAGCGGATGCTGTTTCGAATAGAGATTGAGGCTGCGAAGGTCGGTCACCGGACGGCCGTCGCGCTCCATCGACATGATGAACGCAAAGGCACCGAGGTCCATCGTCACGTAGATCGCCATATAGATGAGCATGGCCTGCACGCCGAACACATTGCCCGCCGTCAGCCCCATCAATGCAAACCCCATGTGGCCGATGGTCGAATAGGCCATGAGACGCTTGAAATTCATCTGGCCGATCCCGCCGAAGGCACCGATGAACATCGAGAGCACGGCGAGAAACGCCACGATCTGCTGCCAGTCGCCGGCGACCGTGCCGAACGCGTCGAACATGACGCGCGCGAACAGCGCCATCCCCGCCATCTTGGGTGCGGTGGCGAAGAACGCCGTCACCGTGGTTGGTGCGCCTTCGTAGACATCGGGAGTCCACATGTGGAAGGGCGCGGCCGAGACCTTGAAGGCGAATCCCGCGATCATGAAGACCAGCGCGAAGAGCAGGCCGAGCGAGATCCCGCTCTCGGTCGCCTCGATGATCCCGGAAAACAGGGTCGTGCCCGCGAAACCGTAGGCGAGCGACGCGCCATAGAGCATCAGCCCCGAACCGAAGGCACCAAGCACGAAATACTTGAGCCCGGCCTCGGTCGAGCGGGCGCTGTCGCGGCGCATGGCGGCGAGGACATAGAGCGAGAGCGATTGCAGTTCGACGCCCATGTAGAGCACGATCAGATCGCCCGAGGAGACCATGACCATCATCCCGACCGTCGCCAGGGCGATGATCAGCGGATATTCGAACCGCATCAGCGCGCGGCGGGTCATGTAGCCCTCGCCCATCAGCAGGATCGAGGCCGAGATCATCAGGATCGCCACCTTGGCGAACCGCGCGAAACGGTCGTCGACAAACGAGCCCTCGAAGGCACTCGCCACCCCCGAGCCTGTGCCGATCCAGAGCGCAAGCGCGAGCATGACCCCCGCCGTCAGCCATGTGAGGAGCCGCGCGGCCCCGTCTCTCACGGTCCAGACGGCGGCGATGAGGGCGGTCATGGCGTAGATGGCCAGCAGCGCCTCGGGAAGGATGATGCGGAAATCGGCGGCGAACATCGCTTCGGTCCTCAGTTCAGGGCGGTCTGCTGGGCGGCGGCAGCCATCTGGGTGGCGGCCTCCACCTGCGAGACGAGCTGGGTCGTGGTCGGGCTGATGAGATCGGTTGCCAGGCTCGGCCAGACGCCGAGGAGCAACGTCATCGCGACGAGGGGCGCGAAGATCAGTTTCTCGCGCCGGCTCATGTCGGTGATGGTGCGCAGGCTCTCCTTGATCAGGTCACCCATGACGACGCGCCGGTAAAGCCAGAGCGCGTAAGCCGCCGACAGGATCACCCCCGTGGCGGCGACGAAGGCCACCCAGGTATTGACGCGGAAGGCGGCAACGAGGGTCAGGAACTCGCCCACGAAGCCCGATGTGCCCGGCAGGCCGAGATTGGCCATGGTAAAGAACATGTAGACCAGCGCGTAGACCGGCATCCGGTTCACGAGCCCGCCATAGGCGCCGATCTCGAGCGTGTGCATCCGGTCGTAGATCACGCCGACGATCAGGAAGAGCGCGCCCGAAACGAAGCCGTGGCTGAGCATCTGGAACACGGCCCCGTCGAGCCCCTGCTGGTTCGCGGCAAAGACGCCCATCGTCACGTAGCCCATATGGGCGACCGAGGAATAGGCGATGAGCTTTTTCATGTTGTCCTGCACCAGCGCGACAAGCGAGGTGTAGACGATCGCGATGGCACCAAGCCACAGCATCAGCGGCCCGAGCATGTCGGATGCGATCGGGAACATCGGCAGCGAGAAGCGCAGGAAGCCGTAGCCCCCCATCTTCAGCAGGATCGAGGCCAGCACCACGGAACCGGCCGTGGGGGCCTGCACGTGGGCATCCGGCAACCAGGTATGGACCGGCCACATCGGCAGCTTCACCGCGAAGGAGGCGAAGAAGGCCACCCAGAACAGCGTCTGCAACCCGCCGGGGATCGTCAGGCCCAGCACCCGCACCGGATCCGAGGCGATCTGGTAGCGCGCGACCTCTTCCGCCGTGCGGCCGATCTGTTCGGCATAGACCGCAATCTGGTCGGGGGTCATTCCCGCGACATTGTAGAGATGGGCGATGTCGGTCGTCCCGGTCGTCACCCAGATCGCCATCATGGCGACCAGCATCAGCACCGAGCCGAGGAAGGTGTAGAGGAAGAACTTGAAGGCCGCATAGATGCGCTCCTTCCCGCCCCAGATGCCGATGATCAGGAACATCGGGATGAGCTGGCCCTCGAAGAACAGGTAGAACAGGACCAGGTCCAGCGCCATGAAGACACCGAGCATCAGTGTCTCGAGCACGAGGAAGGCGATCATGTATTCCTTCACCCGCACGGTCGCGCCCCAGCAGGCACCGATCACGATCGGCATGATGAAGGTCGTGAGCAGGACGAGAACCAGCGAGATCCCGTCCACCCCCATCTTGTAGGTCAAGCCACCGATCCATTCGGTCTCCTCGACCATCTGGAAGCCGGTGACGGTACGGTCGAACCCGGCAAGGATGAACAGCGAGACGATGAAGGTGAAGCCGGTTGTCGCCAGCGCCACCCATTTGGCGTTCGCCTGCGAGGCGGCGTCGTCCCCCCTCAGGAACAGCGCGAGGATCGCCGCACCCAGAAGCGGGATGAAGGTGGTGAGCGTGAGAAGGTTGCCCATCAGTTCGCGCCTCCGAAGAGCGTGACCCAGGTCAGGAGCACGGCAAAGCCGATGACCATCAGGAAGGCATAGGTGAAGAGGAAGCCCGACTGCAGCCTCCCGGCCAGCCGGGTGACGAAGGGCACGAAGCCGATGGCGATCCCGTTGACGATTCCGTCGATCGCCGCGCCGTCGCCGCGCCTCCACAGCAGCCGGCCAAGCCATTTGGCCCCGGCGACGAAGACGCGGTCATAGAGTTCGTCGAAATACCACTTGTTCAGAAGGAACAGATAGAAGGGCCGCCCCGCCGCCACGAGCCGTGCAGGCACATCGGTGCGGACGAGATACATCCAGATGGCGAGGGCCAGCCCCACGACCATGGCCACGAAGGGGCTGACCTTCACCCAGACCGGGGCTTCATGCGCAAGGGTGAGAACCTCGTTCCCCGGGGCCATGTAGATCGCCCCCGCCCCCGGTGCGCCTCCGAATGCGGCATGGGCACCCTCGACCGTCTCGGCCAGCGGGATGCCGAAGAAGGCAGCCACGCGCGCCACGTCGCCGAAGAAATCGCCATACCAGATCATGCCCGCGAACACCGCGCCTACCGCCAGCACGATGAGCGGAATGGTCATGGTCAGCGGGCTTTCCTTCGCGTGCTCGTGCGCATGGGCATCGCCCTTCGGACCGCCCCAGAAGGTCATGAACATCAGCCGCCAGGAATAGAAGCTCGTCATCGCGGCGGCGATCACCAGCATCCAGAACGCATAGGGCCCGCCGCCCGCGAAGGCGCTCTCGATCACGGCATCCTTTGAGAGGAACCCGGCGAAACCGATATGGGTGAGCGGTATCCCCACGCCGGTGATGGCGAGCGTGCCGATCAGCATCGTCCAGAAGGTCACCGGCAGCTTCGTCCGCAGGCCGCCGTAATTGCGCATGTCCTGCTCATGATGCATCGCGATGATGACCGAACCCGCGCCGAGGAACAGCAGCGCCTTGAAGAACGCATGCGTGAACAGATGGAACATCGCCGCGCCATAGACGCCCGAGCCGACGGCCACGAACATGTATCCAAGCTGCGAGCAGGTCGAATAGGCGATCACGCGCTTGATGTCGTTCTGCACGAGGCCGACCGTGGCCGCGAAGAAGGCCGTGGTCGCGCCGATGAAGACGATGAAGGCCATGGCATGCGGCGCGAATTCCAGCACCGGCGACATGCGCACCATCAGGAACACGCCCGCCGTGACCATCGTGGCCGCGTGGATGAGTGCGGAGACGGGCGTCGGCCCCTCCATCGCGTCGGGCAGCCATGTATGCAGGAAGATCTGCGCCGACTTGCCCATCGCTCCGACGAACAGCAGGAAGCCCACGACTTCGGCCGCGTTCCAGCTCCGCCAGAGGAAATGCAGCTCCTGCTCGCCCATCGAGGAGGCGGCGGCGAAGATGTTGTCGAAGGTGAGCGAGCCCGTCAGCACGAAGATCGCGTAGATCCCGAGGCCGAAGGAGAAATCCCCCACCCGGTTGACGACGAAGGCCTTGATCGCGGCGGCATTCGCGCTCGGCTTGCGGAAATAGAAGCCGATCAGCAGATAGGAGGCGAGGCCGACGCCCTCCCAGCCGAAGAAGAGCTGGAGGATGTTGTCGGCGGTGACCAGCGCCAGCATCGCGAAGGTGAAGAACGACAGATAGGCGAAGAACCGCGCCTTGTAGGGCAGATCGCCGAAGTTGTCGTCATCCTCCATATAGCCGAAGGAATAGAGATGCACTAAGGCCGAGACCGAGGTGATGACCACCAGCATGATCGCGGTCAGCCGGTCCACGCGGATCGACCAGCTCGTGTCGAGATCGCCCGAGACGATCCAGCGCATGAGTTCGACAGTATAGGCGGTGCCGTCGAAATTGAGGAACACCACCCAGGACAGGACAAGAGACAGGAACAGCAGGCCGGTCGTCAGCCATTGCGCGGCGACCTCGCCGATGATGCGCCAGCCGAACCCGCCGATGATGGCACCGACCAGCGGCGCGAAGAGAAGAACGCTTTCCATCATTCGGCCCTGCCCTGACTTGAGCCGCACCGGGCCGAGCCGCAGCGCGTCGACTGATATTCATCCGCCGGAGCCGACCCTTCGGCCCCGCATTCCCTGCAGACGAGATCGAGCATCCGGCCGTTCACCGCGACCACCCGCATCCCGAACACGTTTTCATCGCCCGGTTTCGCCGCCATGATCAGCCCTTCATCATGTTGACGTCCTCGACGTCGATGGTGCCGCGGTTGCGGAAGAACAGGACGAGGATCGCCAGCCCGATGGCCGCCTCGGCAGCGGCAACGGTGAGGACGAACATCGTGAAGACCTGCCCGACCAGATCGCCGAGGAAGGACGAGAAGGCGACGAGGTTGATGTTCACCGCCAGCAGGATCAGCTCGAGCGACATCAACAGGATGATGACGTTCTTGCGGTTGAGGAACAGGCCGAAGACGCCGATCACGAAGAGCGCGCCCGCAACCATCAGGTAATGTTCCAGTCCGATCATCTCAGTCCCTCCGGGCCTTTCTCGGTCCGTGTGTGTCTGTCCGGGGCGGTCACGCCGCCGCCGTCCTGTTTCAGAGCCCCTGTCCGGGCTTCACGTCCAGCATCTCGATCGCGGTCTTCGGGTCGCGCATCATCTGCGCGATGACATCCTGCCGCTTCACATCCGTCCGGTGGCGCATGGTCAGCACGATGGCCCCGATCATCGCCACGAGCAGGACCAGCCCCGCAAGCTGGAACAGCAAGAAATAACGGTCATAGAGCAGCACGCCGAGCGCGCGGGTGTTCTCGAGCGTGCCCACCGGCGCGGCGACCCGGTCCTCGGCCCCCGGCGCGGGCGCCCAGTTGCCGAAGGCCACGGCGAGCTGCATGAGGATGATGACGCCGATGAACAGGGCGAGCGGCATGTAGCGCGCGATCTCGCCCTTGAGCGTGGCGAAATCCACGTCGAGCATCATCACCACGAACAGGAACATGACCATCACCGCGCCGACATAGACGATGATCATGAGCATCGCGACGAATTCGGCCCCGAGCAGCACGAACAGCCCCGCCGCCGAGAGGAACGACAGGACGAGCCAGAGCACCGAATGCACCGGGTTGCGGCTCAGCACCGTCATGAGCCCGCCGGCAAGCACCGAGAGAGCGAAGACGTAGAAGGTAAAGGCTGCGGCGGTCATGCGATCCAGTCCTCTTGCGGGCGCGGCCCTGGCGGGCGCGGGCCGGGCGGACGCGGGCCGGGGCATCGACCGGGCTGGCCGGGTGATTTCCGCGGCTTCGGCGGCAGGCCCCAGCGCGCCCGCAAGGGAGACGTCAAGGCCGCCATCTTGTCCCTGTTGGCGGAGGAGCCGTACAACGGCTATCGGCTGATGAAGGCGATCGCCCGGATGACCGACGGCGCGTGGCGCCCGAGCCCCGGGTCGATCTACCCGACACTGCAGCAGATGCTCGAAGAGGGCCTGATAGCGGCGGTCGGCGGAGAGGGCAACCGGTCGGACTACGGACTGACCGACCAGGGCCGCTCGTACGTCGCCGAGCATGCGGAGGACCTGCGCGAGGCGTGGGCGGCCATGAGCGGCACCACCGATGAGGACCTGGCACTGCAAGAGAGCATCGGCAAGCTGATCGGCGCCGTGCGGCAGGCTGCGTTCGCTGCCAGCGAGGAGCAGTCGGGCCGGATCGCCGAGATCCTCGACGATGCCCGCCGGTCGGTCTACCGGGTGCTTGCCGACTAGCGGTCCGCGGCGGCGAAGGTCGACCGACCTCGGCCTTCGTCCGCCGGGTAGTTTCTGGGGTTATGAGTGACACTGCAAACGAGCCCTTGAAGTCTTCACCGCTACACGACCGTCATGTGGCACTGGGAGCCAAGATGGCAGATTTCGGCGGCTGGCAGATGCCGATCGAGTATCCCGGTACCGGCGGCGGCGTGCTGATCGAGCACAAGGCGGTGCGCGAGGGAGTCGGCGTCTTCGATGTGTCGCACCTGGGTAAGGCGTCGGTGCGGGGGCCGGGTGCGGCCGCGTTCATCAACGCCACGCTGAGCAACGATCTCGAGCGTATTTCTCCCGGCCAGGCGCAGTACACGCTGTGCTGCGACGCCGAAACCGGTGGCGTCGTCGACGACCTGATCGCCTACTACCGGTCCGACGAGGACATCTTCCTGGTGCCCAATGCCGCCAACACGGCGGAGGTGGTGCGCCGGCTGACCACAGCGGTGCCGAGCGGCATCACCATCACCAACGAACACGAGATGTACGCCGTGCTCGCCGTGCAGGGACCCAACTCGGCGGCGCTCATCGAACGATTGGGCCTGCCGGCCGACCACGACTACATGAGCTTCACGGTGTCGCAGCTAAACGGCGCGCAGGTCACGGTCTGTCGCACCGGCTACACCGGTGAGCACGGCTACGAGCTCGTGGTCCCCTGGACGGACTCCGTGGCGACCTGGGACGCGCTTCTGGAGCACGGTGAGTCGTACGGCGCGAGAGGGGCTACCCGCTGCACGGCCAGGACCTCAGCATGGACATCACACCCAACCAGGCGCGCAGCGGCTGGGCCGTCGGATGGAAGAAGCCGCAGTTCTGGGGCCGGGAACCGCTCGCTGCCGAGCGCGAGGCGAAGCCGAGCCGGCTGCTGTGGGGCCTGCGCTCCAACGACCGGGGAATCCCGCGCCCGCACATGGAGGTCAAGACCGC
>CAYUBT010000084.1:4585-11168 GCA_964443055.1 uncultured Rubellimicrobium sp. | reverse complement strand
AGCAACCCGGACTCCCTACGTCTCTGGCTTGCCGCGTCGGCTGACGCCTCCTCGCAATGACGATGGGGAAGGGGGCTGCCTCGTCCCGTCATTGCGAGCCTCAGCGAAGCAACCCATTCCTCACGCTGTCTGGCTTGCTGCGCCGCCGGCTCCTCGCAATGACGAAAGGGGGCGACCATTGCCGTTTGCAGCCGAAAGCACTAGCACATCTGTGAATTTATCCGAACGGAGGTGTGAATGAGCAGGCGTGTCAATCATGCGGGTTTGCAGGTCTCGGCAGAGCTCGCCACCTTCATCGAGGGTGAGGCCCTGCCCGGCACCGGGATCGAACCGGCGGCCTTCTGGGAAGGGCTTGCCGGGCTGGTCCGTGATTTCGCGCCTGAGAATGCAGCCCTTCTGGCCCGCCGTGCCGGATTGCAACGCCAGATCGACGATTGGCATCTTGCGCGCCGGGATCGGGCACATGACGCCGCCGCCTATGCCTCCTTCCTGCGCGAGATCGGATATCTTGTCCCCGAGGGACCGGATTTCACCGTCACGACCGAGGGCACCGATCCCGAGATTGCCAGCATCGCCGGGCCGCAGCTGGTCGTGCCGATCACCAATGCCAGGTTCGCGCTGAATGCCGCGAATGCTCGCTGGGGCTCGCTCCATGATGCGCTTTACGGCACCGACGCCATGGGTGACGCACCGGCAGGCGGCGGTTTCGATCCCGCGCGCGCCGCCCGTGTCGTCGCCTGGGCACGCAAGCATCTGGACCGGGTCATCCCTCTGGCCGCGGGTTCCTGGGGCGATGTCACCGCGCTGGCAGTCAATGACGGGGCGTTGTCCATCACCACGGCGGCGGGCGACACCGCGCTCGCCGATCCCGCCCAGTTCGCGGGCTGGTCGGATGCGGAATGCGAATTGCAGGTGCTCCTGCGCGTTCACGGCCTGCTGATCGAGATCCGCGTGGATCGCGACACGGCCGTGGGCGGCAGCGACCCGGCCGGGATCGGCGAGATTCTGATCGAATCGGCCCTGACCTCGATCATGGATTGCGAGGATTCGGTCGCCTGTGTGGACGGGCCGGACAAGGCCGGTGCCTATCGCATCTGGCTGGGCCTGATGAAGGGCGATCTCGAGGTCACGTTCGAGAAGGGCGGGCGGATCATGACCCGCCGCCTCGTGCCTGCCACGGCCAGCTATCACGCACCCGGCGGCGGCGAGATCGAGGTGAAGCGCCGCGCGCTCATGCTTGTGCGCAATGTCGGCCATCTGATGACGACGCCTGCCGTGCTGACCTCCGGCGGAGAGGAAATCCCCGAAGGGCTGCTCGATGCGCTCGTCACCGTGCTTTGCGCCGTGCATGACCTGAAGGGTGCCGGGGCCAACAGCGCCACCTCGGTCTATGTCGTGAAGCCCAAGATGCACGGGCCGGAGGAAGTCGATTTCGCCGTGCGCATCATGGACCGGGTCGAGGAGGTGCTGGGCCTGCCGCGCAACACCGTGAAGCTCGGAATCATGGACGAGGAGCGCCGCACCTCGGCCAACCTGCGCGAATGCCTGCGCGCCGCCAGCGCGCGCGTGGCCTTCATCAATACGGGCTTCCTTGATCGCACCGGCGACGAGATTCACACCTCGATGGAGGCAGGCCCGATGCTGCCCAAGGGCGAGATGAAGTCGCAGCCATGGATCGCCGCCTACGAGGCCCGCAATGTGGCCATCGGCCTTGCTGCCGGCTTGCGCGGGCGGGCCCAGATCGGCAAGGGGATGTGGGCCGAACCCGACAATATGGCCGCAATGCTGGAGCAGAAGATCGGCCATCCGAAGGCGGGCGCGAATACCGCCTGGGTGCCGTCGCCCACGGCCGCGACCCTGCATGCGACGCACTATCATCTTGTTGATGTTGCCAGGGTGCAGGAGGAGATGGCCGCCAACCCGCCCGGCGCGATGCTTGACGAGCTTCTCACCATCCCGACCGCCCATGGCCGCAACCTCACCGAAGACGAGATCACCCGAGAGATCGAGAACAACGCCCAGGGCATCCTCGGCTATGTGGTCCGCTGGGTCGATCAGGGGATCGGAGTCTCGAAAGTGCCCGACATCAACGATGTGGGCCTGATGGAGGACCGCGCGACCTGCCGGATTTCGTCGCAAGGCCTTGCCAACTGGCTGCATCACGGCGTGGTGAGCGAGGAACAGGTCATGGCGGCGATGAAGCGCATGGCCGGGGTGGTGGACCGCCAGAATGCGGGCGATCCGAATTATCGCCCGATGGCACCGGGCCATGACGGTGCCGCCTTCAACGCGGCCTGCGATCTGGTCTTCAAGGGGCGCTCGCAGCCTTCGGGCTATACCGAACCCCTGCTGCATGGCTGGCGCGCGAGGGTGAAGGCGGGGGCGTGACCGCCCCCGAAAACGTGAGCGGGGCATGTCCGCCCCGCCTTGGCCCTGCCGGGACGGGGCGCTAGAACGGGGCCATGATGATCGTCGAGCTTGGACATTTCACCCTGATCCTCGCGACGGTGGTCGCCCTCGTCCAAGTGATCGTGCCGATGGTGGGGGCGCAGCGTGGCTGGGCGGGCTGGATGGCACTTGCCCGGCCTGCGGCGGTGCTGCAGTTCCTCCTGATTGCCTTCGCCTTCGCCACGCTCGTCCATGCCTTCGTGACATCGGATTTCTCGCTGCGGCTGGTCTATGCCAACTCGCACAGTGCCAAGCCGCTGATCTACCGGATCACCGGGGTCTGGGGCAATCACGAGGGCTCGATGCTGCTCTGGGTGCTGATCCTCGCGCTGTTCGGCGCGGCGGTCGCGGTGTTCGGCGAGGCATTGCCCGCAAGGCTCTCGGCGCGGGTGCTGTCGGTTCAGGCGATGATCGGGCTGGCGTTCCTGCTGTTCATTCTCCTGACCTCCAACCCGTTCCTGCGCCTGGCCGAACCGCCGATGAACGGCCGTGACCTGAACCCGCTCTTGCAGGATCCGGGGCTCGCCCTGCATCCGCCGTTCCTCTACCTCGGCTATGTCGGGCTGTCGGTGAGCTTCTCCTTCGCCATCGCCGCGCTGATCGAGGGCCGCGTTGATGCCGCCTGGGCCCGCTGGGTGCGCCCCTGGACGCTGGCCGCGTGGATGTTCCTCACGCTTGGAATCGCGATCGGCTCCTGGTGGGCCTATTACGAACTGGGCTGGGGCGGCTTCTGGTTCTGGGATCCGGTCGAGAACGCCAGCCTCATGCCGTGGCTGCTGGCCGCCGCGCTGCTGCATTCGGCCATCGTCGTGGAAAAGCGCGAATCGCTGAAGGCCTGGACGGTGCTGCTTGCGATCCTCGCCTTCGGCTTCTCGCTGCTGGGGACGTTCATCGTCCGCTCGGGCGTGCTGACCTCGGTCCATTCCTTCGCCTCCGATCCGACGCGCGGGGTGATGATCCTTGCGATCATGGGGCTGGCTGTCGGCGGCGCGCTGCTGCTGTTCGGGCTGCGCGCGGGCGCAATGGAGGCGCGCGGCGTCTTCGGCCTCGTCAGCCGCGAGGGGGCGCTGGTCCTCAACAACATCCTGCTGGCGGTCTCGGCCTTCGTCGTCTTCGTCGGCACGCTCTGGCCGATGGTGGCCGAGACGCTGATGGGGCGCGTCCTCTCGGTCGGCCCGCCATTCTTCAACGTGGCCTTCACGCCGTTCTTCATC
Organism: uncultured Rubellimicrobium sp.; assembly: GCA_964443055.1. Taxonomy (GTDB): domain Bacteria; phylum Pseudomonadota; class Alphaproteobacteria; order Rhodobacterales; family Rhodobacteraceae; genus JADYZU01. The sequence continues at coordinate 7,506 of CAYUBT010000084.1, read as the reverse complement.
GCCCTGGCCGCCGTGTTGCCGCTTGGCGCGGTGATTGCCTGGAAGCGTGGCGATGCGGGCAAGGCCATGCGCGCGATGATGCCGGCGGCGATCCTGGCGCTCGCGCTCGGCGCGCTGGCCTTTGCCCTGCAGACCGGGCGTTCCGCGCTCGCGCCGGTGGGAATCGCCTTCGGCACCTGGCTCATCGCCGGGGCCGCACTCGACCTCTGGCAGAGGACCGGGCGGCAGCCGGTCACTGCGCGCCTCGCGCGGCTGGTCCGCCTGACCCGGGCCGACTGGGGCCGGGCGCTCGGTCACGCGGGGGTCGGCGTGGTCTTCATCGGCGTGGCCGGGGTGCTGGGCTGGCAGGTCGAGGATATCCGCACGGCCTATCCGGGTGACAGATACGACCTGGGTGCCTATACGATCACCTTCGAGGGCGTCGAGGAGCTCGAGGGGCCGAACTACATTACCGAAATGGCGACGATGACGGTGCGGCGGGGAGACCGCGAGATCGGCACATTGCACCCCGAAAAGCGCTTCTATCCCGTGGCCCAGATGCCGACGACCGAGGCCGCGATCCGCAGCAGCATCTCGGGCGATGTCTATCTGGTTCTGGGCGACCGCCAGTCCGACGGCTCCTGGGCACTGCGCTCCCATGTGAAACCGCTTGCGCTCTGGCTCTGGCTCGGCTCGCTTATGATGGCGGCGGGCGGATTCGTGTCGCTCTCGGATCGGCGTTTGCGCATGGCGGCCGGGGCCGTTCGCCGGCGTCCGCCGCTTGTGCCTGCCGAATGAGGCGGCTTGCGGCCCTGGCGGCGCTGCTCCTGGCGCTTGTCGCCGGCCCCGTGCCGGCGGTCGAGCCCGATGAGGTGCTGGACGATCCGGTGCTCGAGACCCGCGCCCGCGTCATCAGCGAGAGCCTGCGCTGCCCGGTCTGCCTCAATGAAAGCATCGACGAATCCAACGCCCCGATCAGCCGTGAATTGAGGCTCCTGATTCGCGAAAGGCTGGTGGCGGGCGACACCAATACCGAGGTGATCGATTTCGTCGTCGCGCGTTACGGCGAATTCGTGCTGATGAGACCGGACACGAGCGGGATGAATCTGGTCCTCTGGCTGGCCGGGCCGGTGGTGTTCATTGTCGCGGGCGGGACGGTGTTCCTGACGCTGCGTCGCCGGGCGGGGCGGGCCGATCCGGCGGGGCTCAGCGCGGACGAGGAAAAGCGCCTGGCCGAAATCCTCGAGGGCGAGCGCTAGGCCCGGCCGTCCTGCCAGCGCCGCACGCGCGGGTCCATTACCCGGCGCCAGAGCGGCGGGACGAGCGCGATCACTGCCATCACCGGCAGCGAATAGGGCAGAAGCGGCGCATCCCCTGGCAGGGTCAGTGCCGGATAGGGCCGCATCGGATGGGCGTGGTGATCCGAATGGCGCGGCGCATTCAGCATCAGTGCCGAGGATGCCGGATGCGCCGAATTCCACGAATGGCGCATGGCGACGGGCTCGGGGCGGCCGTCCTCGCGCAGCGCGCGCGTCAGTCCGTAATGCTGGACGTAGTCGGCCATGAGAATCTGCATCTGAGCATAGGCTGCAAGCGCCAGCAGCCAGAGCACCCCACGCCAGCCGCCCAGAACTGCCGCGACTGCAATCATGATCAGCGCGCCGCCCAGGTAAATGAAATAGGGATGCGCGATCAGTGGCTTGCCTGCGCGCTTGCGCCGCGCGCTTTCCACCCGCAGCCCTGCGCGGAACGAGCCCGTCCAGGCGCGGGGCAGGAAACGCCAGAGCCCTTCGCCCGCGCGCGCGGAGTTGGGATCACCTCGCGTGGCCGCATGGACATGATGCACCAGCACATGCGCCGAGACATGATGGCCGAACAGGACCGAGACATAGGCGGCGACCCCCAGCCCCCGCAGGAAGCGCGCGCTGCGGTGGATCAACTCATGCGCATTGGCATTGCCGACCTGGCCGAAGAAGAGCGCGGCTGCGATGAAGAGCGCCGCCTTCTCCCAGCCTCCCGGCCCCGGGCGGGCGAGCGCCCAGACCGCCAGTGGCACAAGAACAAGCTGCGCCAGCGCGATGGCCACGGAGAGCGCATTGGCTGCGGGAAATTCCTCGCCCTCCGCTGTCGGCAGGACACGGCGCACCAGCGCGTCGAGCGTCGCGGTCAGCACCGTCATCCAGACGAGTGCGAGCCACACCCAGGGCGCGCCCCAGAGGGCCCCGGCGGCGATCAGCGCCACGGGCACGAGTGTGGCGATGGTGAAGAACAGCATCGGCATCTCGGTCTCCGTCGATTCAGCGACAGTGGAGCCCCCGCAGCATGCGTTTGGCAAGGCATTCCACTGTCGCAGCGCACTTTCATCTGTCCGAAAATATCCTCGGGGGGCTGGAGGGTGAAGCGCCCCCGATCCTGCCGCCACAGGCTCGTGACGGCATCCCCCTTGCCAGCCGCAACCGGGCACTGCAGGAAAGAGCAAACGGAGCCTTCGATGTCGCGCAAGTTTCTGATCCTTCTCGCCACACTTGGCTCGGCCGCGCTTCTGGCCGGGGCCTATTTCTTCGAATCGCGCGGCTATCTTCCCTGCAAGATGTGCTACTGGCAGCGCTGGCCGCATTTCGCGGCGGTCGGAATCGGGATCGTGGCGCTGTTCATGCCGCTGGCCACACTTGCATGGCTGGGCGCGGCTGCGGTGGCCATCACCGGGGGGATCGGCGTCTTTCATGCAGGGGTCGAACAGGGCTGGTGGCCCGGCCCGGCCTCCTGCACCCAGGCGGGGGGCGGGCTCTCGGGTCTCCCGGGCGGCGATCTGCTTTCACTTGACGGGCCGGTGCTGATTCTCTGCGACCAGATCAGCTGGAGCTTCGCGGGCCTGTCGATGGCGGGATGGAACGCGGTCCTGTCCTTCGTCCTGGTCCTCGTCTGGGTCCGTGCGGCACGCG
>CAYUBT010000084.1:0-4485 GCA_964443055.1 uncultured Rubellimicrobium sp. | reverse complement strand
CGTCAGCCGTCCAGCCTGCGCAGCCGCGCGATGAGTGCGGATGTATCCCAGCGCCTGCCCCCCATCTGCTGCACGTCCTTGTAGAACTGGTCGACCAGCGCCGTGACCGGCAGCGAGGCCCCGTTCTCGTCGGCTGCATCAAGGCAGATACCGAGATCCTTGCGCATCCAGTCCACTGCGAATCCGTGGTCGAACTCGCCCGCAAGCATCGTCTCGAAGCGATTGGACATCTGCCACGATCCGGCCGCGCCCTGGCTGACAACCTCGACGACCGCCGCAGCGTCGAGCCCGGCTTTCTGCGCGAAATGCAGCGCTTCGGCCAGGCCCTGCACCAGCCCGGCGATGGCGATCTGGTTCACCATCTTGGTGAGTTGTCCCGCGCCCGCCTCACCCAGCCTGCGGCAGATGCGGGCATAGGGGGCGACCACGGGCTCGACACGGGCGAAATCCGCTTCGGACCCGCCGCACATCACCGAGAGCTGCCCCTTCTCGGCCCCCGCCTGACCGCCGGAGACCGGCGCATCGACATAGCCGATCCCCCGGGCTCCGGCCTCGGCCGCGAGTTCTCGCGTCACCTGTGCCGAGACCGTCGTGTGATCGACAAAGACCGTGCCCCCTGCCATTCCGGCGAATGCGCCGTCGTCGCCCAGCGTGACGCTGCGCAGGTCGTCGTCATTGCCCACGCAGGCCATGACGAATTCGGCTGCCCCAGCCGCCTCGCGCGGGGTTGCGGCCGCGCCGCCGCCGTGACGGGCAGCCCAGGCATCGGCCTTTGCGGTGGTACGATTGTAAACGGTGACCTCATGGCCCGCTGCCGCCAGGTGTCCGGCCATCGGAAAGCCCATCACCCCCAGCCCGAGAAACGCCACTCGTGCCATGCCCTTGCCCCCCTGCCGCGACTCTGGAATACGGGGGCAGCCTAGCGGGGTGCCGGTCGCGGTCAAGCCGGGCTGCGCATCCCCGCCCGAAACCGATGTGAGCCCATGATCCACGTCTTTCGCTGGCTCCTGCGCGTGACGACGGGGCTGATCGTCGCGATCCTCGTCACGGCGCTGCTGGTCTGGTATTTCGCCTCGCGCTCGCTGCCCGACTACGGCATGACGACCGGGGTTGCCGGGCTGTCCGGCCCGGTCGAGATCGTGCGTGATACGAGCGGCGTGCCCCATGTCTTCGGCACAAGCGACGAGGACGTGTTCTTCGCGCTGGGCTGGGCCCATGCGCAGGACCGGCTCTGGCAGATGATCATGCTGCGCCGCACCGCGCAGGGGCGGCTGGCGGAACTCTTCGGCGAACGTGCACTGGCTTCGGACATGCTCTTGCGGCGGTTCGATCTCTACGGACTTGCGCGTTCGTCCGTCGAGGCGCAGGACGGTGCGACACAGGCCGCGCTCGAAGCCTATTCCGCCGGGATCAACGCCTGGCTGGGAGAGGTGAACAAGGGCGCGCTCGGGCGCGGCGCGCCGGAGATGTGGCTCTTCAACCATGCCGTCGCGCCCTGGCAGCCGGCCGATTCCATCGCGGTGCTGAAGCTCATGGCCCTGCGTTCGACCACGCAGATCCAGGCCGAGGTCCTGCGCGCACGCACGTCGCTCCTGATCCCGCCCGAACGCGTGGCGGACATCATGCCCGACGATCCGCTGTCGCCCACCCTGTCGCTGCCGCCCTATGCAGAACTGATCCCCGGTGTGCCGCACCGGGTGGCGGATACGACGGTGGCCGATCCGTTTTCGCCCGTGCCTGCAGGTGTGAATTTCGCCGCTGCCTCCAATGCCTGGGCGGCAGGCGTGGCGCGTTCGGCCTCGGGCTCCACGCTGCTGGCCGCCGATCCGCATGTCGAACTGAGCGCGCCCGCGCTGTTCTATCTTGCGCGGCTGGAACTGTCGTCGGGCGGCGTCATCGGCGCGACGATTCCGGGCGTTCCGGTCATCGTCTCGGGCCGCAGCGCCGATCTGGGCTGGGGCGTGACCTCGGCCTGGGCCGACGATCAGGACGTGTTCATCGAGGAGGTGAACCCCGCCAACGCGGGCCAGTATCGCGGACCGGAGGGCTGGGAGGATTTCACCCATCGCGACTCGATCATCGAGGTGAAGGGGCGCGCGCCGGTGACGATCACCCTGCAATGGACAGAAAACGGCCCGGTGATCCCGCCCGAGCAATACAATCTCGGCACGATCCGCCCGCCCGGCCATGTGACCTCCGTTGCCTGGACCGCGCTCGAACCTGCAGATACCTCGCTCACCGCCGCCATGCGGATCATGCGCGCACATTCGCTCGACGAGGCGCTCGAGGCCGGCGCTCTGTTCGTGGCACCGGCGCAGATGCTCACCGTGGCCGACCGCAACCGGGTTGCGACCCGGCTGATCGGCCGCCTGCCGGTCCGCGATACGGAGAGCCTCACCCGGGGGCGGATGCCGGGTTACGGCTATCTGCCGCAGAACCGCTGGCAGGGCTTCTATCCCTATGCCGGGAATCCCGGCGCCACCGATCCGCCCGGCGGCATCGTCGGCCATATGAACAACCGTGTCACGAGCGCGCCCTTTCCTCGGCATGTGAGCTTCACCTGGGGCGACAGCAGCCGCATTGCCCGCTGGACATTCCTGATGCAGCAGCGCGCGGTGCATTCGCGCGACAGCTTCATCGAGGCGCAGCTCGACACGGTCAGCCAGGATGCGCGCGACCTGCTGCCGCTCGTCGGGGCCGATCTGTGGTTCACCGGCGAGGCTGCACCGGATGGCACGCCCGAGCGTCGCCGTCAGGAGGCGCTCGGCCTGCTGGCCGAATGGAACGGCGAGATGAACGAACATATGCCCGAGCCGCTGATCTACGCCGCCTGGATGCGCGCCCTGCAGGACCGGCTGATCCGCGACGAACTCGGGCCGCTGGCCGATTCCTTCACCCATGTGGACCCGATCTTCATCGAGCGGGTCTTTCGCGACACGGACGGGGCAGGGGTCTGGTGCGACGTGCTGCAATCCGCCCCGGTCGAGACCTGCAGCGACATCGCCCGCATGGCGCTCGACGATGCGCTCGTCTGGCTGGGAGACAATTACGGGGTCGCGCTCGAATCCCTGCGCTGGGGCGATGCGCATGTGGCGACGCATGACCATTCCGCGCTTGGCGAGACGCCGCTTCTCTCCTGGATCATGAACATCCGTCAGCCGACGAGTGGCGGGGACGACACGCTCAACCGCGGGCTGACGGCGGGGCGGGGGCTGCGGCCCTTCGACAACGTGCAGGGCGCGGCCTATCGCGGCGTCTATGATTTCGCAGATCCCGATTCATCGGTCTTCATCATCGCGACGGGACAGTCGGGCCATCCGCTCTCGCGTTTCTATGACGATCTCGGCGCGCGCTGGCGGCGGGGGGAATATATCCCGATGTCGCTCGACCCGGCGCTCGCGCGCGCGGGGGCGGTTGGGGTGACGCGGCTCCTGCCCGAGGGTGTCAGGGAATGATGCGGCTGTATTTCGTGCCCTCGACAGTCGCCCCGATCCGCAACCCGCTGTGGCCGAAGATCACGGCGATCACCGGCGACATCTGGGTGGTCGTGTCGGCGAGCAACGTCTCTCCCTCCGAGGGAATGGCATAGTCGACGCCCGCGCCCGCGACCCAGCCCGGCGAGCTGCGGAACTCGGCAAGCGCATCCTGCGTCATGAAGAACAGCACATGGCTGTATTGCAGCGCGCCGATCTGGATGCCCGCGCTTGCGCTCGCCGCCGAATAGTAATCGACCGTCGTGCCGCCCACGCGCAGCGCCCCGCGTCCGTAGGAGCCGCCGAAGCCGAGCCCGACCTTGGTCATGAGCGGCATGACGAGAAGCCCCGCCGCGCGCGCCTCGAGGTTCCTTGTGTCGGGATAGGTGCTGTAGAGATAATTCAGCGCCGCCGTGGAGCGCGCATCAATTTCTGCCGCCCCCCCCGACCCGATTCCGTTGCCGCAGGCTGCCAGCGCGACAGGCGCAAGCGCCGCGCCGATGAAGACCCTTCTGGATATATGCATGTCCTGCTCCTCGCCTCGGATCGCCTCGCCCGGCCTGTTTCCGGCCGTTGCAGAGCGATGATAACCCGCAAGGGGCCTGTCTGTCACGCGGAAGGGAACGGACGGGCGGTTTTCGGCCTGTCCCGGCCTGTTGCAGACAGGCCCCTTGCCCGCCCGACAGTTGCGGGATGACGCGAGGTTTCAACTTGCTCGGCTGTGCCTCCTCGCAATGACGAACAGGACGGCTGGCACCGGCTCGCAATGACGGGGGGAGGGAGGCTTACCCCCCCATCGCCCTTGCCGCCTGCACTGCGAAATAGGTCAGCACCCCGTCGCAGCCTGCGCGTTTGAAGGCCAGGAGGCTCTCCAGCATCACCTTCTCGCCGTCGAGCCAGCCGTTCTGCGCGGCGGCGTTCAGCATCGCATATTCACCCGAGACCTGATAAGCGAAGGTCGGCACGCCGAACATGTCCTTCACCCGCCGACAGATGTCGAGATAGGGCATCC
>CAYUBT010000083.1:1731-11389 GCA_964443055.1 uncultured Rubellimicrobium sp. | reverse complement strand
ACCGCATCCGCCTTCGGTCATGATGCGGGCCCCGCCGGGAGGCGCTGCCGCAGCGTGCCGTCTTCAGAACTGCCGCGCCAGCTGTCCGGCGCGGCGCGCGAGGGTGGCTTTGCGCCCGAGGCCGGCGAGGGCGGCGGGCAGGAGGGCGAACTGCACCTGTGCGGGGGTGAGGGCGGGGCGGCGGTGGCTGCCCTCGATCAGGCTCCAGAGTCCGTCATCGACCTGCAGGCGCGGCGATTCGCCTGTCACCGTCCATTGCGTGCCGATGCGGCTGACCTGCACTTCGCCCCCGTGGGGCAGCGCCGTTTCGAGACATTGCAGGGCGAGGAAGACGGCCCGCACCTCCTCCCGGGGGCAATCGTCCTCGACGGCCCAGAGGAACGAGACCCGCCCCCCGCGCGAGACGGTGGCGAGGGTCTGGATCACCTCGCCCCGCGGGATCGTCTGGCCGGCCTCTGCCGTGCCATAGGCGATGCGGAAGAAGCGCAGCCGCGCGTGGGCGCTGGAAACAGCTTCGGCAATGAGGTCCATCTCCTCCCCCCTTGCGCCGGCCAGGGCGAGCAGTTCCACCCCGTTGCCGATCGCGCCGAGCGGCCCCACCAGATCGTGGCAGATGCGCGAGCCTGCCAGCGCGGCAAGATAGCCATTGCGCCCGGCGTTCATGGGGCCGGGCGATCCGGCGGGAGCGGCTGCATATGCGGTTCCTTCCGAGGGTGGCGTGATCGAGCAGAGGCGGGCGTGACGGCGTGCGACTCCATGGCGTCACCCTAGCCACCCGAAGGTTGCCAAGTGGTTACCTGCCGCCTAGACAGCCGCCCGAAACCGGGAGACGCGATGACGGCTGGATCGCCACGATATGAAGTGCGACTGGCGCGGGATGCAGGTGACCTGCACGCGGCCCAGAGGCTGCGATATGATGTCTTTGCGCGCGAACTGGGGGTGCGGGGCCGGAGCGTGGACCATCCCCGCAGGCTCGAGGCCGATCGATTCGATCCCGTCTGCGAACATCTGCTGCTGATCGACCACGGGGGCCCCGGGACGAGCCCGGTCGTCGTCGGCACCACGAGGATCATTGACGCCGCGAGCGCGGAACGGGCGGGCGGCTTCTATTGTGCGGGCGAGTTCGATCTCGCGCCGCTGCTGGCCTCGGGGCGCAGTGTGATGGAAACGGGCCGCACCTGCCTGCACCCCGACCATCGCGGCAGCGCGGCGATGTATCATCTCTGGCACGGGCTGGGGCGTCTGGTCACGGCGCGCGGCATCTGCCTGCTCTTCGGCGCGGCCTCGTTGCCGGGGACCGACCTTGCGGCGCTGGCGCAGCCGATCTCGTGGCTGCAGATCCATCACCTTGCCCCGCCGGAGTTGCGGGTGCGGGCGCTTGTGGCGGAAGACCTCGGGCTCCTGCCCGCAGATGCGCTCGACCGCCGGGCGGCGATGCTCGCGATGCCCGCGCTGATGAAGGCCTATCTGCGCCTCGGCGGCGTCGTCGGCGAGGGCGTGTTCCGGGACCATGATTTCAACACGACCGATGTCTGCATGATCCTCGACATCGCGGCGATGACCCCGGCGCAGAGGGCGGTCTACGAACAGGGGGGGCGGGCGTGACACCCACCTGGCGCGGGGCCGGGCCGCCGCCCGCCCGCCCGTTCGGGCCGGGGGACTGGTGGCGCGTGGGGCGTCGCGGACTGCCGGTCGCAATCATCACCTTCGGCGGGCTGGCGCTGCATCTGGCCCTGCGTCTGGTCGAACGCGCGTTCCACGGGCAGCGCCGCCCCTGGACGCCGCATGTGACGCGAGTGGTCTGTATCGCCAATCTGCGGCTCATGGGGATTCCGGCCACCTGGGAGGGCGAGGCCGCGCCGTCGCCCGCGGTCCTGGTGGCCAATCATTCCTCCTGGCTCGACATCTTCGCACTCAATGCCGGGCAGACGCTGGTGTTCGTGTCGAAATCCGAGGTCGCGCGCTGGCCTGCGATCGGCTGGCTGGCGCGCGCGACCGGCACGATCTTCATCAACCGTGACCGGCGCGAGGCGGCGGCGCAGGTGGCGATGTTGCGTGCGCGGCTGGCGGGGGGCGAGCGGCTCGTGCTCTTTCCCGAGGGCACGTCGAGCGACGGCCTGCGCGTCCTGCCGTTCAAGCCCGCACTCTTTGCCGCCTTCGCCGGGACAGAGGGGCTGCAGATACAGCCCGTCACGATCCGCTGGCTTGCGCCCGAGGGCGAGGATTCCCGCTTTTACGGCTGGTGGGGCGACATGGGCTTTGGTCCCCATCTGCTGCGCGTGCTGGCGCAGGGGCGACAGGGGCGGTTGCAGGTGATTCGTCATGCGCCGATCGCGGCGGCGGGGATGGATCGCAAGGCGCTGGCTGCCGTGGCCGAAGCCGCCGTGCGTGCAGGGCTGCTCAGCCGCTCGTGACGATGTGGTGGATGCGCGCCAGCCTGGCCGCCGGGTCGTCGCTGTTCCAGACCTCCTCGCCCAGGGCGAAGAAATCGGTGACGGGGCCGAGGCTGCGCAACAGGTCGTCCGTCAGTGCCCCCTCGGCCACGACCGGAACTTCGATCATCTCGGACCACCAGGCGAAGAGATCATGCTCCGCCCGGCTGCCGTCGCCGAGCGCGCTTTCCCCCACCGGGCCGAAGGCGACGTAATCCGCGCCGTTTTCACCGGCAACAAGCCCGTCATGGCGCGACTGGCCGCAGAAAGTGCCGATGATCGCATCCGGCCCGAGGCTCCTGCGCCACTTGCCCACCTGCCGCGCGCCATCCGTCAGATGCACGCCGTCAAGCCCGAGCCGCTCGACGAGAAGCGCGTGGCGCTCGATCACCAGCGGGATGTCGCGGGCATGGGCGATCTCGCGCAGCGCGTCGGCCGTGGAAATGATGCGCGATTCCTCCGTCGTCGCCATGTTCAGCCGCACACAGGCGACCGGGGCGGCGTCGAGGGTGCGTGCGAGAAGGTCGCCAAAGCCCGCGCGCTCGGGGTCGGGCGGGGTGACGAGATAGAGTTGCGGCAGATCGGCCGGTTCGTCGGTCATGAGAGTCCCCCCTACGCGCCGCCCGCTTCTAGCGCTTGCCGGGGCAGGGGGGAAGCGGGGGGTGGAGCTTCCATCCTTCGTCATTGCCAGAAGCGCGGCCGGTGGCGCAATCCACCGGCATCCGGTCACGAAGATGCGTGGGACGGCCGGGCGACGGGCGGCAACGACGGCCTTGCTCCACCTTCGGCTCCGAGATGACGAAAGGGTTGACCACCCCCTCACCCGCAGGCAAAGCGCCCCCATGATCGCCCATGAGACCACTGACCGCATCCTTGCGCGCTTCGCCTTTCTCGAGGCGCGGATGCAGGAGGGGCTGCAGCGCGGCGAGATGGAAGCCGTGGGCCGTGAATATGCCGACCTGCGGCCGGTGGTCGAACGAATCGGCGACTACCGCGCGCTTGAGGATGAGATCCGCGCGACCGAGGCGCTGTGCGCCGAGCCGGACATGCGCGCGCTGGCCGAAGAGGAGCTCCCCGGCCTGCGCGACCGGCTGGCAGAGGCCGAACATGCCCTGCGCGTGGCACTGCTGCCGAAGGACGCTGCGGATGCCAGGCCTGCGATCCTTGAAATCCGCCCCGGCACCGGAGGCGAGGAAGCCGCGCTTTTCGCGGGCGATCTGCTGCGCATGTATCACCGCTATGCCGAGGCGAAGGGCTGGCGGTTCGAGGTGCTCGAGGAACAGGAAAGCGATCTGGGCGGCATCCGCGAACTTGTCGCGCGGATCGAGGGCGAGGGGGTCTTCGCCCGGCTGAAATACGAATCCGGTGTCCACCGCGTCCAGCGTGTCCCCGTCACCGAGGGAGGCGGGCGGATTCACACCTCCGCCGCCACCGTTGCCGTCCTGCCCGAGGCCGAGGATGTCGATATCGAGATCGACCCTGCCGACATCCGCATCGACACGATGCGCGCGAGCGGGGCAGGCGGGCAGCATGTGAACAAGACCGATTCGGCGGTGCGGATCACCCACTTTCCCAGCGGGATCGTCGTCACCTCCTCGCTGAAGTCGCAACATCAGAACCGCGAGATCGCCATGCAGGTGCTGCGCGCGCGGCTTTTCCAGGAAGAGCGCGACCGTGCCGACAGCGCCCGTTCCGCCGACCGGCGCGCGCAGGTGGGATCGGGCGACCGGTCCGAACGCATCCGCACCTACAACTTTCCGCAGGGGCGCATGACCGACCACCGGATCAACCTCACGCTCTACCGCCTCGATGCGATCATGGAGGGCGATCTCGACGAGGTGATTGATGCCCTGCAGGAAGAGGCACAGGCGCGGGCCCTGGCCGAAGCGGAATGACTGACGCTCGCACTGTCCTGCGCGGGGCCGTTGCCCGGCTGCGCGACGCGGGGGTCGAGGATGCGGCGGGTGATGCGCGCCGCCTGCTGGAACATGCGGCCGGGATCGGGCGCGGCACGCTGTCCGTTCACCTGCCTGACCGCATCCCGCCGGAGGCGCTCGAGCGGTTCGCGCAGCTTGTCGCGCAGCGTGCCGGGCGTCGGCCCATGGCCCAGATCACCGGGTGCCGCGCCTTCTACGGGCGCGCATTCAGGGTGACGCGCGATACTCTCGACCCGCGCCCCGAGACCGAGCTTCTGGTCGATCTGGCCCTTGCCGCGCCGTTCGGGACCGTGCTTGATCTTGGCACGGGAACGGGCTGCATCCTGCTGACATTGCTTGCAGAGCGCCCCGAGGCGAGGGGCACGGGCACTGACATGTCGCTCGCCGCACTCGCCGTTGCGCAGGAGAATGCACGAAGCCTGGGCACCGCCTCCCGCGCCACTTTCCTGCAGTCGGACTGGTTCGCGGCGGTCCCGCCCGGGCAGTTCGATCTGATCGTCTCGAACCCGCCCTATATCGCCCGTGACGAGATGCCCGGCCTGGCCCCCGAAGTGCGCGATCACGAACCGCGCATGGCGCTCACCGACGAGGGCGACGGGCTGGCCGCCTGCCGTATCATCGCGGCGCGGGCGGGGGAGTTTCTTGTCCCCGGCGGGCGGCTTCTGGTCGAGGTCGGGCATCTGCAGGGTGAAGAGGCGGCGGGAATCCTGTCTCGGGCGGGGCTTGAAAGGGTTGCGGTTCATCACGATCTTGCCGGTCATGCCCGTATTGTGGCGGCAAATCGCCGGTTGGCGTGAAAAAAGCCGCAAAATTGCACCATCTGCCGGTTTGGCGCGATTTGCGCTTGCTCCCGCCCCGGATGAGTGTTTAGTGAGGACCACCGGACGGGATGCGGCCCTCGCCCCCCGCCGGTCGCCGTCAGACCAGTTTCGACAACGCGCAGATCGCGCCAGACGGGCCGATGTCTGACTTCATCCATCGCCAATAGCGAAAGCCAGATGAGACCTTCCAAATCCCGGTCGCGGGGAAGCAAGAACCGCAACATGCGCCCTACGGGCGGCAACATCATCAACCGTGTCTTCGACAGCTCTGGCCCCGAGGGGAAAGTGCGCGGCACACCTGCGCAGATCATCGAGAAGTATCTGCAGTATCATCGCGACGCCCAGCTTTCGGGTGACCGTGTGAATGCCGAGAACTTCGCTCAGCACGCCGAGCATTACACGCGCATGCTCGCCGAGGCGACGCGCGAGGTCGAACGCGCCCGCGAGGAGCAGGAGGAAGCGAATCGCCAGCGCCAGGCCGAACGTGACCGCCAGCGCCACCAGCGCGAGGATCAGGACGGCCCCCGCGGGGACGACGATCCGCGCGCAGGCGACGGGCCGGACGCGGGCGAAAGCACACTGGTCGACCTGCCCGAGGGCAAGCCGTCCTTTCTCGATGCCCGCCCCCGGCAGGAGCGGCGCAGCCGCAGCCAGAGGTCCGGCCAGGACGAGGTGACGGATTCGGCACCGCAGCAGGCCGAGCAGCCCCGGCCCGAATCCCGCCCGGCCCGCTCGCCGCGCACTCCGCGTGTGCGCAAGCCGCGCAACCCGGGTGACGAAAGCGAGGGTGCAGGCAGCGACGGTGCCGCACCTGCGGTCATTCCCGACGACGTGGCAAGCTGAGGCGAGCCGCGGGAGACGACCGTCATCCGTTCCCGCCATTGTGATGAGCCGCCGTGACACGGCAAGCCGGAATGTCGGGAGCCGGAGGGTGCCTCACTGACGCGCAATGACCGGGATGAGCCGTGACCGGGCGGCTCATGGGCCGTTCATTCCTCGCGCCACCATTTGTAATGGTGGTGCTCGAACATCGGATGCATTCCCATCCCGCGCACGCCGGGCGTGGTATGGCGGTAGAGATAGCGCCAGTAGGGCTGGATGAGGACATCGTTCTCGATCAGGATCTCCTCGAGCCGCCCCATGACCACGCGGCGCGAATCGGCGTCGGCGATGGCACCTGCGCGGGCCAGCAGCGTGTCGAATTCCTCGTTCGAGAAACCCGTCTCGTTCCAGGCACCGCCGCTCTTGTAGGCGAGGTTCAGAACCTGCACGCCCAGGGGCCGCATGTTCCATTCGGTGGCCGAGAAGGAATAGTCGAGCCATTCCTCGCGGAAGATCGAGGGCGGCACCACGGTGCGTTTCACCGAAAACCCCGCATCGCTCATCTGCGCGGCCACCGCGTCGCAGGTCAGCGCCTGCCAGTCGTCATCGAGCGAGACGAGTTCGAGCTGGATCTGGCGATAGCCCGTCGCCCTGAGGAAGGCGCGTACGCCCTCGGGATCGGGCGGGCGCGAGACACCCGCGGCATATTCGGGATGGATCGGGCAGACGTGATGGTTCTCGGCCACGAGGCCCATGTGGCCGTAGCCCAGTTCCAGCACCACCTCGTTGTCGACCGCATCCACGATCGCGCGGCGCAGGCGGGGATCGTCATAGGGCGGGGTGGTCTGGCGGAATCGTACGGCGATCGTGGCGGCGGTCAGCGCCTCGCTGCGCTCCCAGCCGATGGCGTCGTAGATTTCCACGAAATCGGTGGCGGTCTGGTAGGTGGCGTCGATCTCGCCGCGTTCGGCGGCACCGTAGATCACTGCCGGATCGGTGCCGAGGTCGACATATTCGATCCGGTCGAGCCAGGGTCCGCCATAGACTTCGGTCCCCCACCACCGGTGGGCGGAGTTGCGCACGAGGGTCTGGCGCAGGCCGGGCGCGTTCTCCTCGGGCAGATAGGGGCCGGTGCCGACCGGATCGAGCACCGGGTCGCCGCCCGCGTAGCCGCGATGGACCACGGCGGCCGGATAATCGGCGAGGCTGACGATGAGCGAGATGTCCGGGGCCTGCGCATGAAGCCGCAGGTGATGACTGTCCACCACCTCGACTGCATCCATGCGCATCAGGCCGGTCACCCGGTCGCGCAGCACGTCGAGCCGCGCGGCCATGGAATTTCCCTCGATGGTGCCGTCGCACCAGCGGCGCAGGTTGAAGAGCACGTCTTCGGCGTCGAACGCATCGCCATTGTTCCATTCGACACCCCGGCGCAGATGCAGATCCCAGACGGTGGCGTCGTCATTCACCTCCCATGAGTCGAGCAGCATCCCGCGCAGCGAGCCGTCGGCCTGGTATTCGACCAGATATTCAAGCCAGCCGCGACAGAAGTTCGCCTCTTCCGACCAGGCCCAGGTGCGCGGATCGCGGCTCGGGCGAATCTCCATGTTCATGCGCAACAGGCCGCCCGCGACGGGGAAGTCGTCATCATCGGCGCGTGCAGGTGCGGGCAGGCCGATCAGCGCGGCAGCGGCGGATACGCTCAGCCCCAGCGCGGTGGCACGCGTGAGGAATTCGCGCCGGTCCAGTTTCCCTGCCAGACAATCACGTGCACAGATCAGCGCCCCAGGATGGAGTCGTCCCGTTCCGGACGGCTTTCGCATCATTGCCTCCCTGATCCGCGCGCGTGAACAGAACGCCTGCTTTTCGCCTGCGGGTCAAGGCAGTGGCAAGTCAAGTCCGGGAGAGTGTCGCCACCCCCCGTCATTGCGAGCGGCAGCGAAGCAACCCAGACTCCCCACGCACCGCCCTCGGCTCCTCGCAAAGATGCTGTGCCCGGGCCGCTTCCGGCCGTCACTTCGCCTCGGCACAACGGCCTTTTTCCATTGCCCCCGCGCGCAATCGGCCTATCTTTGCTGCATCTGCAGCATTCCCGGGGAGAGTCCCCATGCCCGTGCCCGCATCCGTTCCGGCCTTCACGCTCATCTCGTCCGATGCGGAGATGTCGGCTGCTGTGCATGGCGGGCGGGCGAAATGTCTGCAGAGGCTCGTGCGGCTGGGGATGCCGGTGCCGGTCACGGTGGCGCTGTCCTTCGACATGGTGCGGGCGATCGCGGCGGGGCAGATGCCTGGCATGGGTGATCTGCTCGCGCCGTTCGGTCCCGCGCCGCTGCTGTCGGTGCGCCCCTCCAGCCTCGATCCAGACTGGGGCGGGCCGGGAGCGATCCTGAATATCGGCATGACCGACTCGCGTCACGAGACGATGTGCGCGAGTCTCGGCGAACGGGCCGCCACCGCGCTCTATCTGCGCTTCATCCAGTCCTGGGCGATCCATGTCGCGCGGCTGGACCCCGACGCATTCGACCTGCCGGACGAGCCATCACGCGATGCCCTTCGCGCCATGCTCGCCGCCTATGAGGCCGAGACGGACGAATCCTTCCCCCAGTCGATCAGCCACCAGCTTTCGGAAGTCCTGCGCTCCATGGCCCGTGCCTGGGAGGGGACGAGCGCGCGGCTTCTGCGTCAGGCGCGGGGCGCGCCGGCGGATGCGGGGCTCGGCCTTGTCGTGCAGGCGATGGCGCTTGGAGTCGGGAGCGGTGAGTCCGGTTCGGGCGTGATCCAGTTCGTCGACAGCACCACCGGCCTGCCCCGGATCGAGGGCCGCTATCTCAGCCAGAGCCAGGGCCGTGATGCGCTGGACGACGGCAATGCCTTTCACCTGACGCGGCAGGGCGGGAGCCCCTCGCTCGAGGAATTGTGCCCCGACGCTTTTGCCGAACTCATGCGCTATGGCGAGGCGATTCGCACCCGTCTGCGCGAGGAGATGCAGATCGAGTTCACCCTCGAGAACGGGGCCCTGCGCATCCTCGACGGGGTGCGGGTGCAGCGCAATTCGCGTGCGGCAGTGAATATCGCCGTGGCACTGGCGCGAGACGGGGTGATTGCACGCGAGGAGGCGGTGATGCGCGTGGCCCCGGCGGCGATTTCGGAACTCATGCACCGGCAGGTGGACCCGGAGGCCCCGCGCGATTCCGTCATCACGGGCATCGGGGCGAGCCCCGGTGCTGCGTCCGGCCGCATCGTTCTGACCGCCGAGGAGGCACAGGCGGCAGCGGCGCGCGGCGAGCCCTGCATCCTGATCCGCCGCGAGACCACGCCCGAGGACATTCGCGGCATGCACGCCGCATCGGGCGTCGTCACGGTCCGGGGCGGAATCACCAGCCACGCGGCCGTGATCGGCCGGGGTCTTGGCCTGCCCTGTGTCGTGGGGGCGGCGGGGCTCGAGATCGACCGGCGGCGCGGCACCGTCACCTCGCCCGAGGGCCGCATCCTGCATGTGGGCGATGTGGTCACGGTCGACGGTTCCTCCGGCGAGGTGCTGGCCGGGGAGCCCGCGATGCTCGAAGTCGCGCTCGACGGGGCCTGTGCGGAAATCCTCGACTGGGCGGACGAACTCCGTGACATCGGCGTGCGCGCCAATGCGGAT
>CAYUBT010000083.1:0-1721 GCA_964443055.1 uncultured Rubellimicrobium sp. | reverse complement strand
GACACGCCGCGCGATGCGGCGACCGCGCATAATTTCCGGGCCGAGGGGATCGGCCTGTGCCGCACCGAACACATGTTCTTCGAGGGGCCGCGCATCGGCCTCATGCGCGAGATGATCTTTTCGGAGGATGCCGAAGACCGGCAGGCAGTGCTCGATCGTCTGCTTCCGCTGCAACGCGAGGACTTCGCCGAGATCTTTCGCATCATGCAGGGCCGCCCGGTCTGCATCCGCCTGTTTGACCCGCCGCTTCACGAATTCCTGCCTTCGGACAAGGCGGGCATGCGCGAACTGGCCGAGGGGCTGGCGCTGCCTCTCTCGGATATCGAGACGCGGGTCGAACAGCTTCAGGAATACAACCCGATGCTGGGCCTGCGCGGGGTGCGGCTCGGGGTCACCGTGCCCGAAATCTACGACATGCAGGCGCGTGCAATCTTCCAGGCGACGGTGATTGCCAGTGATGAGGGCGACCCGGTCGTGCCCGAGGTGATGATCCCGCTGGTCTCGGCCCGGCGCGAGGTGGAACTGGTCAAGGCCCGTGTGGACCGGATCGCGGCGCAGGTGCGTGCCGAGAGCGGGCGCGACTTCGCCTATCGCCTTGGCGTGATGGTCGAGACCCCGCGTGCGGCCCTGCGTGCGGCCGAGATTGCCGAGGACGCCTCCTTCCTCTCCTTCGGGACCAACGACCTCACGCAGATGACCTATGGCCTCTCGCGCGACGACGCCGGGCGGTTCATGTCGGCCTATGTCGCCAAGGGTGTCTACGAGGAAGACCCGTTCCACAGTCTCGACCTCGACGGCGTGGGGGAACTCCTGCGTATCGGTGCCGAGCGCGGGCGGCGGGGGCGCCCGGACGTGGTCATCGCAATCTGCGGCGAACACGGCGGCACGCGCCGCGCCATCGAATTCTGCCGCGAGGAGGGATTCGACTATGTTTCCTGTTCGCCCTTCCGGGTGCCTGCTGCGCGGCTGACGGCGGCGCAGGCAGCGATCCGGGCGAAAATGTCCGGGACTCCGGTCGCCCCGGCCCGGGGGGCAGGGATCTCCTGACGATTCCTTTTGCCTGCGCGCGCCGCGTGACACCGGAAATTTGACCGGCAGCCGCCCGCCCGGCATGATCCTGCGCGCCTCGATCCCATGGGTGAGGCAGTCCGGACCACAGGCAATCAATGAAAAACCAAGAAGCGGCTGAAGCCGACATCGCCCTCGTGCGGCATTATCGCGAGGATGCCGTCACGCTCCTGCGCGCCGTGCGCGAAACCCTTGCCGGGCTTTTACGGCAACTTCTCGATGGCGAGGGCGAACCCCTGCGCGATCTTGCCGCGAAACAGGCCGAACTCGAAAGCGCGCTGCGGCGCGTCTTTGATGCGGAGAGCAGATTTCATGAATGGATCGAGCGTAACGGCGGAGCGGCCGAAGGCGTCATCGACCTCGACGCCGCCCGGATCGAGATCGGGCGCAGACTTGATCGCCTCCGCACCCGCGGCGATGCAAGCTGACTTCCTTGCCGCGCTCACGCCCCCGGAAATCGTCGCGCTGCCGTGGCTCTTCGACTTCTGGGCGCTGCCGCACCAGTTGCCGCCCGAAGGCGACTGGCGCACCTGGCTGATCCTCGGCGGGCGCGGCGCGGGCAAGACGCGGGCCGGGTCGGAATGGGTGCGCGCGCAGATCGAGGGTGCGCGCCCCCGTGATCCGGGCAGGGCGCGGCGCGTGGCGCTCGTGGG
>CAYUBT010000082.1:0-11447 GCA_964443055.1 uncultured Rubellimicrobium sp. | reverse complement strand
CCTCGCCCGCGGCCACCATCGCCGCCGCGACGCTGCGTGACCGGGCGAATCGAGCGTGCCAGAGCCATTTGTCGAGGCGGATCAGTTCGGCGCGGGCGGCGGAGTCGGGCAAGGGCCGATCACTTCTCTTTCATCAGTTCCGCAAGCGCGGCAAAGGGACTGTCGGGATCGGCACGGCGACCGGCATTGCGGGTGCCGCCTTCACGCGGAGGATGAGCCTCGAAGACCTGTGCACCCTTCTGATGCGGCTCGGCCCGGGGCTTGCGCGGCCTGCGCGAACCGGATTTCTCGCCCTGTTCCGGGGTCCGTTTCCCCGCACCCGCCTTGCCGCGCGGCTTCTGCTCCCTGCCACCCTCGCGTGCCTGCTGCCCGCGCGCATTCTGGCGCGGTCCGCGTGGCGGGCGGGTGAAGGTGTAGAAGACTTCCGTCTCGGCAGGCTCGGCAGGCCCGACCTTGGCGGCTTCACCGGCTTCGGCGGGTTCGGCCGGTTGTTCGGCGGGTTGCCCGGGGGCAGGAGAACCGGCCGCACTTTCGGCAGACGGACCTGCCACAGGCTCCGGGGCGGTTCCGGGCGTCTCGTCCTGCCCTGCCCCTTCCGCCACAGGTTCCGGCACTTCCGGCACAGATGATTCGGGATCGGGGACGACAGATTCCGCCTCGGGCGCGGCCTCGCCCTGCGCCTCCGGCTGCACCGCCTCGGGCCTTGCCCCCCGGACACGCGCTCGCTCGCCGCGTTCGGCGCGATAGCCGAGGCCGGTCATCAGCCCGGCGAAAAGCTCGAGCGACAGACCAGTGATCGAGAGCATGTCGGGCGTCGCCTCGAACCCGGCGCGCAGGTCGCGGTCACGCAGCAGGTCGGCGAGCCGTTCGAGCATGTCGATGCGGATCGCGCGCTCTCCGGCGGCGCGATAACCCGCCATGGCGTAATAGCCCGGCACCATGTCGCGTTCGGCCGGGATCGTGACATGACCGGGCGGCGGCCCGGGCGGGATTTCGTCCAGCCCCTGCCACAGCCCCCAGAGCACCAGCCGCAGCCGTGTGGGCGCGGGCTTCAGGAGCACGGGAACAAAGACGGTGAACTGCCCGAACCGCACACCGAGGCGGCGCAGCCCCGCCCGCGCGTCCTGGTCGAGCGCCTTCACATCCTGCGCCACCTCGCCCCTGGGGATCACGCCCAGATGTTCGACCAGCCGGAAGGCCATGCCTTTCGCCAGCCCCTCGAGCCCCTCTTCTCGCTGCAGCGCCAGCAGCGGCTCCATCACGGCCGCAATGCGGCGGTCGATGAAATGCTGCAACCGGCGCTGGACCTTGGCGACGATCTCCTCGCCCGCTTCTTCATCGACGAAGGCGATTACCTGCGGGCGCAGGGGCTCGGGGCCCTTCTCGAGCCGCCCGACCGCCAGTTCACCCCACATCAGGCCGCCCTGTTCGGTGAAGTCGATCTCGGTGTCCGGCGCATTGTAGAAACGGTCGGCACGAAGATGGAAATGCGGAACAAGCGCTTCGCGCGCGGCAGCGCGGAGCGTGCGCGCCTCGTCAGGGTTCCGGGTTGCATCCTCGCGGAAGCGGAATCCTTCGATCCGGCCGACGAACTGGCCTTCGACCGTCACTTCCCCCGTGTCGTTCACCTCGGCCACCAAGGCCTCCTTCTGTCTGAGCCGCCGGGCGAGCACGCTGGTGCGCCGGTCCACGAATGCCTGCGTC
This sequence comes from uncultured Rubellimicrobium sp., assembly GCA_964443055.1. Taxonomy (GTDB): domain Bacteria; phylum Pseudomonadota; class Alphaproteobacteria; order Rhodobacterales; family Rhodobacteraceae; genus JADYZU01. Next base: position 9,743 of record CAYUBT010000082.1, on the reverse strand, counting down.
AGCGCGTCATGAAGCGCATCCGACAGTCGGTCTTCTACCCTGCGAGTCTCGTCCCGCCAATGGGGTTCATCCTCGACCCAGCCGCGCCGCTGCGCCGCATAGGTCCAGGTGCGGATGAAGGCGAGCCTGCGCGAGAGCGTGTCGATGTCGCCATCCGCCCGGTCGAGCCGCCGCACCTGCTCGGCAAACCACGCATGGGGAAGGTGGCCACGTTCATGCAGATAGGAAAAGATCGCGCCCAGAAGATGCGCATGTTCGGCGCGCGAGATGCCGCGAAAATCGGGCACGCGGCAGACATCCCACAAAAGCCGCACCGCGCGACCGTCCGAGGCGCGCGCGCGGATTTCCGCCTCTCCCGCCAGTGCGCGCAGCGCCGCAAGATCGTCGCTCTCGCGCACGCGGCCCAGCCAGTGGTTGTCGGTGCGCCGTTCGAGGGAGTGGATGAGTCGCTCGAGCGAGCCGAACTGAAGCTCGGCATTGCGCCACATCAGGCGGGTGACGGGTGCGAACTGGTGGCTCTCGATCCGGGCGATCGTGTCGGCGTCCATTTCGGGGGCCTCGCCCGTGGTCCCGAATGTGCCCTGCGCCTCGTGGCGCCCGGCGCGGCCGGCGATCTGGGCAAGCTCGTCGGGGGCAAGATCGCGCATCCGGTGCCCGTCGAACTTGCGCAGGTCGGAAAAGGCGACATGCGCGATGTCGAGGTTCAGTCCCATCCCGATGGCGTCGGTGGCGACAAGATAATCCACCTCGCCCGCCTGATAGAGCGCGACCTGCGCATTGCGTGTGCGGGGGCTGAGCGCACCCATCACCACCGCCGCCCCGCCCCGGGTGCGGCGCAGATACTCGGCGATGGCATAGACATTCTCGACCGAGAAACCGACGATGGCCGAACGTTCCGGCAGACGGCTGATCTTCTTTGTCCCGGTATAGGTCAGCGTGCTGAAACGTTCCCGGTGCAGGAACACCGCTCCGGGCACCAGCGCGGCAATCGCGCCGCGCATCGTGTCGGAGCCGAGAAACAGCGTCTCGTGCAGCCCGCGCGCATGGAGCAGCCGGTCGGTGAACACATGGCCGCGCTCGGGGTCGGCGCAAAGCTGGATTTCATCCACCGCCAGGAAATCGACCGCCATTCCCTCGGGCATCGCCTCGGTGGTGCAGACCCAGTATTGCGCGCGTTCGGGAACGATCCGCTCCTCGCCGGTGAGCAATGCCACGACCGAGGGCCCGCGCAGGCGCACGAGTCGGTCGTAGACCTCGCGCGCAAGCAGCCGCAGAGGCAGGCCGATCACGCCCGAGCGATGGGCAATCATCCGCTCGATCGCATAATGCGTCTTGCCGGTGTTGGTCGGGCCGAGGACGGCCGTCACGCGCGAGGGCGTCATGGCTACTCCCCGGTGGGGGTGGATCAGAGCGGCGTGCCCGCGAAGCGGGTCTCGAGCCGCTGGACGGCCCCTTCAATATCGGCATCGCGCGGGGCAATGGCAAGCGCGGCACGCAGGATTTCGAGCGCATCCTCGGGCTGGCCGAGTTCCTCGAGCACGACCGCCAGCCCCTGCAGCGCGCGGAAATGCCGTGGCTCGAGGATCAGCGCCTGGCCCAGATCATGAAGCGCGGGACCGATGGCGCCGGTCATGTAATAGCCGACCGCGCGCAGGTTCCACGCCTGTGCCAGGCCGGGCTCATGGTCGATCAGCGCGGTCAGATGCTCGACGGCGGCGGCATGGTCGCGCGCCTCGATGGCGTCGGCCCCGCGCTGCATCAGCAGATCGAGTGTGGGCGAGCCCGTGCGCATCATCTCGCGGCTGATCGCGGATTCGATGCGCCGCCCGGCATCCTCGGTCTCGGCATGGGCGAGCTGGTCGAACAATTCGTCAAGCCGCGCATCATCGGCCAGCGCCAGCGCGGGGGAAAGGCACAGAAGACATGCCGCAACGGCAGATTTGAAGTGACGGGGCATCCGGTCCATATCGCCCGAGGATAGGATGATGTGCGCGGGGCCGGAAGGGGTGGCGGCATCACGAAGCGGACAGGGAAGATCCATGAGCGAAATCATCGACAAGGCTGTTGCGGTCCTCAACGAGAAACTGGCCGGCGGCGGCTTCGACGGCAGCGCGAAATTCGTCTTCGAGGATGAGGGCAGCCTCGTGCTGGACAGTGACGGCGCGCGCGCGGGCGACGGGGAGGCGGAGGTTACGCTCACCGCGACGGCCGAGGTCTTCGAGGCACTGCTGGCCGGCGACCTGAACCCGACAAGCGCTTTCATGACCGGCAAGCTCTCCATTGACGGCTCGATGGGACAGGCCATGAAACTGACCTCGATCCTGGGCTGAATGGCCGACACCGCCCCATGGCTGGCCGAGGCCACGGCGACGCGCCCGCGTGCCGATGCTGTCTGGCGGCGGACCCGTGACGGCGTGCGGCTGCGCGTCGCGCTCTGGCGACCTGCGGGGCGCGCGCGGGGCAGCGTGCTGCTGTTCCCGGGCCGAACGGAGCATGTCGAGAAACATGCCGGGACGGCCTGCGCGTTGATGCAGGCGGGATTCGCCGTGATCGCCGTGGACTGGCGCGGACAGGGGCTGTCGGACCGGCTCGCCTCGCCGCCACAGATGGGCCATGTCCGCCGCTTCGGCGACTATCAGCGCGATGTGGCGGTGCTGACGGGGGCGGCAAAGGAGGCCGCCCTGCCCCGGCCCTGGCATCTGCTCGCACATTCAATGGGCGGCACGATCGGCCTGCGCGCCCTCCATCGCGGCCTGAGGGTCGGCAGCGCGGCCTTCAGCGCCCCGATGTGGGGGATCGTGATTCCACCCGAAAAGCTGGCGCGTGCCTGGATTTTCTCCACCGCCGCCCGCATGCTCGGCCTGGGGTGCCGCTTCGCCCCCGGCGAGGGACCGGAAAGCTACGCCGCCACCGCCCCTTTCGAAGGCAACCTGCTCACCTCTGATCGCGCGCGCTACCTCGAAAGCCAGCGCATGTTGCGCGCCCACCCCGAAATCGCCCTGGGCGGCGTCTCGCTCGGCTGGCTCGGGGCGGCATTGTGGGAAACGCGCGCCCTGGCGCGCCTGCAGGCACCCGCCCTGCCCGCGCTCGCCTTTGTCGGCGGGGACGAGAACATCGTCCGGCCCGAGGTGATCCGCGATCGGATGGCGCACTGGACCCGAGGGGAACTGGTCGGCTTTCCCGGCGCACGGCATGAGTTGCTGATGGAGACCGACGCCGTGCGCGACGAGGTGATCGCGCGCAGCGTTGCGCTGTTTCTCAGGGCTGGAGCCTGAGCGCTGCGGCCGCCGCGCCCGCGCGCAGGAACCCGTGATCGGAGCCCACGATGAACATGCTCACGCCGTATTCCTCCCAGTCATCCGCGCGCTGGATGTCGGGCACCCAGGCCGCATAGGCCGCCCCGCTTGCCTTGCAGGCGTCTCCGATCCTGCCCATCGCCTCGATGACTTCCGGCGAGCCGAGGCTGCGCTTGCCGAAGGCAACCGTGAGATCGGCGGGGCCGGCGAACAGCGCGTCGATCCCCGGCACGGCGGCAATCTCGTGGACATTCTCGATCCCGGCCGGATCCTCGACCTGGGCGATCACCACCGTCTCGGCATCGCGGTCGAGCACGTCGCACATCGCACGCGAGGCAAATCCGGCCCAGCGGGTCGAGGTGGCGAAACCCCGCCCGCCCGCGCCGAAATGTGCGGCCGCCACCACCTCTTTCGCCATTTCGACATTCAGGACATGCGGCACGACCACCCCTACCGCGCCGGAATCGAGCGCCTGAAGCGTGGCGGGCCCGCCGGGGCCGCCGATCCGCACCAGCGTGGGCAGGTCGAGTGCACGGGCCATGGCCAGGCAGGAATCGAGCCGCCCCCGGTCGAAGGCCCCGTGTTCCGCGTCGATGCAGATGAAATCGAGCCCGGACTGCGCGAGCACCTCGATGACGCTGATCTCGGGGATTTTCACGAATGTCCCGACGATCCGCTCGCCCCGCGCCAGCCGCGCCCTGAAACCGGCAGTCCGCATGTCCCCTCCCGCGCCTCCGCGCCTTTCATGGGAATCGGAGCCCATCACTTCGCGCCGCCCGGTGCAAGGGCAGGAAAGGAGAAGGCTGCTCTGCGCCTGCCGCATGGCTGGGACGTGAGGTGGTGAAGGCGTGCCGGAGACGCACGCCCTTTCCTCACCCGCCGCGCATCCCTATGTTCGGGCCGATGAAGAAAGGACACTCCATGCACATCCGCAACTTCGCCGCCGACGGTTCGGGTGGCAATTCGCTCGGCGACCTGCCGGTCTGGGATCTGACCGACCTCTATCCGTCGCCGGATGATCCCGCGATCGAGCGGGACCTGACCTGGGTCGAGGGCGAATCTGCCGCCTTTGCAGGCGATTACGAGGGAAAGATCACCACCCTCGACGCCGCCGGAATGCTGGAGATGGTGCGGCGCTACGAGCGGATCGACCAGGTCGCGGGCCGCATCATGTCCTTCGCGGGCCTGCGCTACTATCAGGACACGACCGATGTGCAGCGCACCAAGTTTCTTGCCGACTGTCAGGACCGGCTCACTGATGCCACCGCGCCGCTGGTATTCTGGAGCCTCGAATTCAACCGGCTCGAGGACGACCACCTCGCCGGGCTTTTGGCCGGGAACCCCGATCTCGCCCGCTACGCCCCGGTCTTCGACCGCATGCGGGCGATGAAGCCGCATCAGCTCTCGGATGAACTTGAACGCTTCCTGCACGACCAGTCCACCGTCGGCGCGGCCGCCTGGAACCGGCTGTTCGATGAAACCCTCGCCGGCATGACGTTCGAGGTCGAGGGCCAGGCACGCAACCTGGAGGGCACGCTGAACCTTCTGACCGAACAGGAGCGCGGGACGCGCGAGGCGGCGACCCATGCGCTGATCGACGGTTTTCGCTCCAACATCAAGCTCTTCGCCCGCGTTCATAATACTCTGGCCAAAGAGAAAGAGATCGAGGACCGCTGGCGCAAGATGCCCACGCCGCAGCATGCGCGCCATCTGTCGAACCATGTCGAACCCGAGGTGGTGCAGGCACTCCGCGATGCCGTGGTCGCCGCCTGGCCGCGCCTGTCGCATCGCTACTATCGCCTCAAGGCACGCTGGCTGGGGCTGGACAGACTGCAGGTCTGGGACCGCAATGCGCCTCTGCCGCTCAGCGACGACCGCATCATCCCGTGGGACGAGGCGCGGGCGACCGTGACCACGGCCTATCAGGCCTTCGATCCGCGCATGGTGCCGCTCCTCGATCCGTTCTTCGAGAAAGGCTGGATCGACGCGGGTGTGACCGCGGGCAAGGCACCGGGTGCCTTCGCGCATCCGACCGTGACCGATGCGCATCCTTACGTGATGCTCAATTATCTGGGCAAGCCGCGCGACGTGATGACGCTCGCGCATGAACTGGGCCACGGCGTTCACCAGACCCTTGCCGCCGCGCAGGGGGAACTGCTGTCCTCGACCCCGCTCACGCTCGCCGAAACTGCCAGCGTGTTCGGCGAGATGCTGACCTTCCGCCGACTGCTCGCCAATGCACGCGACGAGAACGAGCGCAAGGTGCTGCTGGCGGGCAAGGTCGAGGACATGATCAATACCGTCGTCCGTCAGATCGCCTTCTACGAATTCGAATCCCGCCTTCACGCCGCCCGGGCCGAGGGCGAACTGACGCCCGAGGACATCGGTGCGATCTGGATGGCGGTGCAGGGAGAATCGCTGGGTGACGCCTTTGAATTCGTGGACGGCTACGACACGTTCTGGGCCTATGTCCCGCATTTCGTGCATTCGCCCTTCTACGTCTATGCCTATGCGTTCGGCGACGGCCTCGTGAATGCGCTTTATGCCACCTACGAAGGAGGCTTGCCCGGCTTCGAGGACAAGTATTTCGAGATGCTCAAGGCCGGAGGCAGTCAGCACCACCGCGAATTGCTCGCCCCGTTCGGCCTCGACGCGAGCGACCCGGATTTCTGGGACAGGGGCCTGTCGATGATCGAGGGGATGATCGACGAACTCGAGGCAATGGGCTGACATGCGCTGGCGGCGCTGGCTCGGGGGCGCGGGACTGGTTGTCGCAGCGCTTGCGGTAATGTTCTTCGGCTTCGGTCCGGGCATCGCGGCGGGTGGCATGAACCGGGTCACGGGCGATCCGCCCGTGATCTCGCCCGAGGGCGCGGCCCTGCATGCCACGCTTGCCGTGGGCGACCTGCATGCGGATTCGCTTCTGTGGAACCGCGATCTCCTGACCCGCTCCACGCGCGGCCATGCCGATCTGCCGCGTCTGGACGAGGGCAATGTCGCGGTGCAGGTCTTTTCGGCCGTCACGAAAAGCCCGGCGGGGCAGAGCTACGAATCGAACGCCACCGATGCGCGCGACATGATCACGGCGCTGATGGTGGCGCAGCTTCGGCCGCCGCGCCTGTGGTCCAGCCTGAAGGAACGCGCGCTCGATCAGGCCGCAAGGCTGGCGGCAACAGCCGAAGCCGCACCCGAGCAGTTGCGGCTGATCCTGACGGCTGATGATCTCGGGGCGCTGCTGGCCGAACGCGAAGCGGGATCGCGGGTCATCGGCGGCATTCTGGCGCTCGAGGGTGCGCATCCGCTCGAAGGCGACCTCGGCAACATCGCCGTGCTTGCAGGCGCGGGCTATCGCATTTTCGGCATCACCCATTTCTTCGACAACGAACTGGGCGGCTCGCTTCATGGCGCGGCGGGGGCAGACAGCCCCGGCCTCAGCGATTTCGGCAATGCGGCAGTGTCGGAACTGGTGGCGCGGGAGCTGATCATCGACCTGGCCCATGCCTCGCCCGCCGTCGCGCGCGACGTGCTCGACACGCCGGGCGCGCGGGTGATGGTCAGCCATGGCGGCATCCACGGCCATTGCCCGACCCAGCGCAATTTCACCGATGACCTGATGCAGGACATCGCCGCAGCGGGCGGGATCGTCGGCATCGGCTTCTGGGACGAGGCCGTTTGCGGCACGAGTGTGGACTCCATCGCCGAAGGCATCGAGGCAGCGGCCGCGCTCCTCGGACCCGATGCGGTGGCGCTCGGCTCGGATTTCGACGGCGCGGTGCGCACCCCCATCGACGCCTCGGGCCTTGCCGCGATCACCTCGGCATTGCTTGCGCGCGGGATGGACGAGGAGACGATTGCCGCCGTGATGGGCGGCAACATGATGCGTTTTCTCGCCGAGAGCCTGCCCCGGCAGTGATCCTGGGTTCCGAACGCCTGTTGCCGTGAGGTTCATGTCCTCGTTCTGAAGTGATGGGACGACCTCGAACGGGCATCCGGTCCGCGAGAGCCCCCGAAATCCCCGTCATTGCGAGGAGGCGAAGCCGACGCGGCAAGCCAGCAGCGGGGCCGCTGGCCTGCTTCGCTGACCCTCGCAATGACGGAAGCGATGGATCGGGACTCCGGGCGGTGATCAGCCCCGTCTTTCGGCAGCGAAGGCCATGTCGATCATCACCTGGGTCGCACGGCTGAACTCCAGCGGACAGGGATATTCCGCCCCGGTCCTGATGCTGCGGCAGAAATTCTCGACCTGATACACATAATGGTTGTCTGCGGGGAATCTCTCGGTCACCACCCTGCCCCCCCCTGTCTCGAGCGAGACAGCGGCCATGTCATGCACATTGGCATTCCACGGGCAGAGAATGCGCACGACCCCCTCGCTGCCGTGGAAGGCGATTTCCTGCCGGTTGAACAGCCGCATCGAGACGAGTCCGCCATAGGAGAAGCCGGGGAAGCTCGCGATCACCTGCGTCTTCACATCGACGCCGTTCTCCCAGTCGATCTTGCAGAAATCGACCGAGATCGGCTCTTGCCCGGTCACGAAACGGGCCGAGCCGAAGATGTAGACACCGATATCAGGCAATGCCCCGCCGCCGGTTGCCGCCTTGTTGCGGATGTTTCCGGTGTCTTCCTCGTTGTTGTAGGCAAAGAACGCCTCGACATGGCGCAATTCGCCGATGGCCCCGCCCTGCACCCATTCGCGGGCACGGATATGCTGCGGGTGATGGACAGGCATGAAGGCCTCGGCGGCCAGCAGGCCGGTGCGATCGCGCGCGGCGATCACCGGATCGAAATCCGCCGCCGCCATGCCGAGCGGCTTTTCCACCAGCACATGCTTGCCCGCCTCCATCGCCCTGACGGCCCATTCGGCATGAAGATGGTTCGGCAGCGGGATATAGACCGCCTCGACCCCCGGATCGGCGAGAAGCGCGTCATAGCTGTCATGAACAGTGATGCCCGGCGCGAAGGCCTGAAAGCCTTCGGCCTTTTTCGGGTCCGATGTGGCGATGGCGGCGAATTCCGCGCCTTCGGCGGCATGGATCGCACGCGCCATGTGGTTGCGCGCGAAAAGCGCGGCCCCGATCACCCCCCAGCGAACCGGCTTCTGCATGTCTCGCCCTCCTGCTTCCCGGCCCGGAGGCTAAAGAAGCGGGAGGGACTGCGCAACAGGGGTCAGGCGGGTTCCAGAACCCCGCGTTCGCGGGCAAGCTCGAGCATGCGTTCCTGCACCTTCTCGAAGGCGCGCACCTCGATCTGGCGGATACGCTCGCGGCTTACGCCGTAGCGTTCCGAAAGCTGTTCGAGCGTCAGGATCTCGTCCTTCAGCCGCCGCTCGGTGAATATGTCGCGTTCGCGCTCGTTCAGGCCGTCCATCGCCTCGGCCAGAAGCTCGCGGCGGACGTCCATCTCGTCGCGCTCGGCATAATCCTCGGCCTGGTCCGCCTCGGTGTCCTCGAGCCAGTCGACCCATTCGGTCGAGGAATCGCCGTCCGAGCCGATCATCGCATTGAGCGAGGCGTCACCGCCCGACAGGCGGCGGTTCATCGAGATGACCTCTTCCTCGGTCACGCCAAGATCGCTGGCGATGCGGGCGACATTCTCGGGCCGCATGTCGCCGTCCTCATAGGCGCCGATCCGGGCCTTGGCCTTGCGCAGGTTGAAGAACAGCTTCTTCTGCGCGCTTGTCGTGCCCATCTTGACCATCGACCATGTGCGCAGCACATATTCCTGGATCGAGGCGCGGATCCACCACATCGCATAGGTGGCGAGACGGAATCCCTTGTCGGGATCGAAGCGCTTGACCGCCTGCATCAGGCCGACATTGGCCTCGGAGATCACCTCTGCCTGCGGCAGGCCGTAGCCTCGATAGCCCATGGCGATCTTGGCGGCGAGCCGCAGATGACTGGTGACGAGCCTGTGCGCCGCCTCGGTGTCCTGATGGTCCACCCAGCGCTTGGCCAGCATGAATTCCTCTTCCGGCTCGAGCATCGGAAAGCGGCGGATTTCCTGCAGATAGCGGTTGAGTCCCTGTTCAGGACTGGGCGCAGGCAGATTTGCATAGGTGCTCATTCAGCCCCCCTTTCAGTATCACGCCGGTGCTTGATCGCCCCCGGCCTTGCACGCCGGTGCATGATCGCCCCCGGCACGGGATCACCGGAGTCGAAACCCCGAGCGGAGATCCCGGTTCCCCTCTAGCATGGAATCGGCAGGATTGACATGCCGGAACCGGCATATGTGCCATGCTTCACGCGAATGTCAGCCGATCGGTTCAGGAATGCGGTGCAACTCCTTAATGTTACAATGAAGTCATCATGAATACCCGATATGGACGATGGTCCGGGCGGTGGCCATGGCTCCAACTCCATCACTCCTGCGTCATTGCGAGCGTCAGCGAAGCAACCCGGTCCTCACGCTGCTGGCTTGCCGCGTCGGCTGACGCCTCCTCGCAATGAC
>CAYUBT010000081.1:2095-11620 GCA_964443055.1 uncultured Rubellimicrobium sp. | reverse complement strand
AGGGCACCAGTGCCGATTTCGAGGGCGCGCGCATCCTCGCCATCGTCGGCGACATGATCACGACCGACCACATCAGCCCGGCCGGATCAGTCCGCGAGGACACGCCCGCCGGCAGGTATCTGGTCGAACGCGGCGTGAATCCGCGCCAGTTCAACTCCTACGGCTCGCGGCGCGGCAATCACGAGGTGATGATGCGCGGCACCTTCGCCAACATCCGCATCCGCAACGAGATGCTGAAGGATGTCGAAGGCGGCTTCACCCTCGGGCCAGCCGGGCAGCAGATGCCGATCTATGACGCGGCGATGGCCTATGCAGAGCAGCAGACCCCGCTCGTCATCTTCGCCGGGATCGAATACGGCGCAGGTTCGAGCCGCGACTGGGCCGCCAAGGGCACCGCGCTTCTGGGCGTGAAGGCCGTGATCGCCGAGAGCTTCGAGCGCATCCACCGCTCGAACCTCGTCGGCATGGGGGTGATCCCGCTGGAACTGACCGACGGGATGACGCGCAAGGATCTCGACCTGAAAGGGGACGAGACCGTCTCGGTGCGCGGTCTGGCGACGGTGAAGCCCTTCGGCACGGTCACCGCGACGATCACCCGCCCCGACGGCACGAGCCGCGACATCACCCTGCGCTGCCGCATCGACACGGCGGTCGAGGTGGATTACGTCGAAAACGGCGGTGTGCTGCATTACGTCCTGCGCCACCTCGCGCAGGAGGAGTGAAGATCACCGGCACCGTCCGGGTGCATGCCCGGACGGACCCTCCAGGCTCCGGATCCACCGCTCCTTTCGTCATTGCGAGCGTCAGCGAAGCAAGCCGGTCCTCGCGCTGCTGGCTTGCCGCGTCGCCTTCGGCTCCTCGCAATGACGGGGGCAAAGCGGGTCGGAGTCCTGCTCCGGCCGTCAGCCACGCCCCTCGATCAGCGCCCTGATCTCGGCCACCTTGTCCTGCAGCAGCGCCACGTCGCCCCGCGTCTCGACATTGAGGCGCAGGAGATTCTCGGTGTTCGAGCTGCGCAGATTGGCGCGCCAGTCACCCATGTCCACGCTCACGCCGTCGATCCGGTCCACCTCCCTGGCCTGCGGCAGATAGCGTGCCTCGAACCGGGCAACGGCGGCGGCGACATCATCGGGCGCGAAGTTGATCTCGCCCGACGACGGGAAGCGCGCGCGCATGTCGGCGACATGTTCGGAGAGCGGACGTCCCGAACGGCTCACCAGTTCGGCAAGCAGGATCCAGGGGATCATCCCTGAATCGCAATACATGAAGGCGCGGAAATAGTGATGCGCCGACATCTCGCCCCCGTAGATGGCATCGACCTCGCGCATCCTTGCCTTCACATGGTTGTGCCCCACGCGCGAGGCGACCGGCACCCCGCCCCCGGCCTTCACCACATCGATGAGATTCCACATCACCCGGATGTCATGGACGATCTTCGTGCCCGGCTCCTTGGCGAGAAAGGCGCGCGCCAGCAGGGCCACGACATATTCGCCGTCAATGAAGGTGCCCGTCTCGTCGAAGAAGAAGCAGCGATCGAAATCCCCGTCCCAGGCAACGCCCAGATCGGCACCCGTATCCCGCACGGTCCGGGCGGTGCGAGGCTGGTTTTCGGGCAGGAGCGGATTGGGAATCCCGTGCGGGAAGGCGGAATCGGGCAGATGGTCGAGCCGCGTGAAGCTGAAGGGAACATCGAGCACCTCGAGCCGTTCCGCGATCGCGTCGAAGGCCGGGCCGGCCACGCCGTTTCCGGCATTCACGACGATGGAGAGCGGGCGCAGGCCCGCGGGGTCGAGATAGGAGACCACACGGTCGGCGTAATCGTCGCGCGGATTCTCGCGCCGCAACGCGCCGGGCTGGTCCGTGACCGGCCCCATGTCCGGCCCGGTGACGAGATCGTGGATCACCGAAAGTTCGGTGTCCCATGAGACCGGCCGCGCACCCTCGCGCACCATCTTGATCCCGTTCCAGTCGGGGGGATTGTGGCTTGCCGTCACCATCAGGCCGCCGCCTGCGCCGTAATGGGCGGTGGCGAAATAGACCTCTTCGGTGCCGCACAGGCCAAGGTCGATCACGTCAACGCCTTCGTCGCGCAGCCCCTGGATGAGCGAGGTCTGCAGCAGCGGCGAAGATTCGCGGATGTCGCGCCCCACGACCACCTGCCCCGGATCGAGCGCACGGGCGAAGCCGCGCCCGACCTTCCAGGCAAGATCGCAGTCGAGATCGACGCCGAGCCGCCCCCGGATGTCATAACTCTTGAACGCGCTCAGCCTTGTCATCGCTCCCCCTGCATCACCCGACATGTCCTGCAGCAAGAAGCCACAGCTATCCAGATTGTGCAATGAATGCCAAGGACAAAGCGGTCCGGCCGCAGGGCATTCGCCCGGAAGATGGCCGGCCGCGCCGGTGCGGCGGCCTCGCCGTCTTCGCACCGTGCCTTCCCCTCGATCATCCGCAGGGCTATGGAGGGGTTCCCGATGCAAGGAGAGGGGCCAATGGCGCAATCCATCCTCTCGCGCTGCGAGGCGCAGGGCATGAGGCTGACCGGGCAGCGGCGCACCATCGCCGCCGTGATCGAGGAGGCCGACGACCACCCCGACGTGGTCGAGCTTCACGCCCGTGCGGCGCAGGTCGATCCGGGCATTTCCATTGCCACCGTCTACCGCACGGTCAAGCTGTTCGAGGAGGCGGGGATTCTCGAGAAACACGACTTCGGCGACGGCCGCGCCCGCTACGAGCCCGCCGACCGCGACCATCACGACCATCTCATCGACATCGCCACCGGCGAGGTGATCGAATTCGTCGATCCCGAGATCGAGGCCCTGCAGGAACGCATCGCCCGGCGGCTGGGCTACCAGATCGTTGACCACCGGCTCGAACTCTATGCGAGGAAGCTGCCGGAGAAGTGACACGGCAAGTCAGAACAATGGAAAGCCGGGTTGCTTCGCTACGCTCGCAATGACGGGAGTTGACGGCAGCCCCTTCCCCTTCGTCATTGCGAGGAGCCGAAGACGACGCGGCAAGCCAGAGACATGGGGAGTCTGGCTTGCTTCGCTGGCGCTCGCAATGACGGAAGGGGGTGATGGACCGGAGCCCCGGGCACAACCGGCCTGACCTTGCCACATCACACGCGCTGGCCCATAGCTGGGCGGATTTCTTCACGTCGGTCAGGCTCATGAACAACGCGCCGAGGGGCATCACCCTGATGGTCCTCTCGATGGCGGGTTTCGCCATCGAGGATACATTCATCAAGCTCGCCTCGGCCACGCTGCCGGTGGGCGAGATTCTGGCGATTCTCGGGTTCGGGGGTCTGGTCTTCTTCGCCATCGTCATCCGCGTGCAGGGACGGCCGGGCCTGTTCTCGCGTGGCTTTCTCGCGCCCGCCGTCGTGGCGCGCAATGTCGGTGAAGTCGTGGGCACAGGCGGTTATGTGCTGGGTATTGCCATGGCTCAACTGACCGCCGCGACCGCCGTCTTCCAGGCGCTGCCGCTGGCAGTGACTTTGGGGGCCGCGCTCTTTCTGGGCGAGGTGATCGGCTGGCGGCGCTGGACGGCAATCACCCTGGGCTTCATCGGCGTCCTTGTCATCATCCGCCCCGGCGGGGCGACCTTCGAGCCCGCGCTCCTGTGGATCGTCGTCGGCATCGCCGGGCTCACCTTGCGCGACCTCGCCACCCGCCGCACGCCCGCCGAGGTGGACACGTTGCAGCTTGCCGGCTGGGGCATGGGGACGACCTGCCTGCTGGGCCTCGCCATGCTTGCCATCACCGGCGGCGCGGTCGTGCCCGATCCGAAGGCCGTGCTGTGGCTTGCGGGCTGCATGGGCGCGGGGTTTATCTCCTATCTCGCCCTGACCGAGGCCACCCGCGTGGCCGAGGCCGGGGTCACCACGCCTTTCCGCTATTCGCGCCTTCTGTTCGCGCTCATCCCCGGCTGGTTCGTGTTCGGTGAAAGACCCGATCTCTGGACCTGGGCCGGGTCGGCGCTGATCGTGGGCTCGGGCCTCTACGCGCTGGCGCGGGAGCAGCGGCGCAAGCGCAATCTTCCCCCCCTCCCGCTCACACGCTAAAGGGGGCCGACAGTCCAGCACCGGAGCGCCCCATGAGCACGATCATCGACATCCACGCCCGCGAGATCCTCGACAGCCGGGGCAATCCGACCGTCGAAGTCGATGTCACGCTCGAAGACGGCTCCTCGGGCCGCGCCGCCGTGCCCTCGGGGGCCTCGACCGGCGCGCATGAGGCGGTGGAGAAACGCGACGGCGACTCTTCCCGCTACAAGGGCAAGGGCGTTCTCGAGGCCGTGGCCGCCGTCAATGGCGAGATCGCCGAAAACCTGATCGGTATGGATGCAACCGGACAGGTCGAGCTTGACGCGATCCTGTGCGATCTCGACGGCACGCCCAACAAGGGCCGCCTTGGTGCCAACGCGATCCTCGGCGTGAGCCTCGCCACCGCCCATGCCGCCGCCGAATTCACCGGCCAGCCGCTCTATCGCTATGTCGGCGGCACATCGGCGCGGGTGCTGCCGGTGCCGATGATGAATGTCATCAATGGTGGCGAACATGCCGACAATCCTATCGACATGCAGGAATTCATGATCATGCCGGTCTCCGCGGAGAATATCCGTCAGGCCGTGCGCATGGGCTCGGAAATCTTCCACACGCTGAAGGCGGAACTCTCAGCCGAGGGTCTTGCCACCGGTGTGGGTGACGAGGGCGGCTTTGCGCCCGCGCTGTCGTCGGCGCGTGCGGCGCTCGATTTCCTGCTGCGTGCCATCGAGAAGGCCGGCTACCGCGCGGGCGAGGATGTAGTTCTCGCGCTCGACTGTGCCGCGACCGAATATTTCCGCGACGGCCGCTACGAGATGACCGGCGAGGGGCTGAGCCTCACGCCCGGGGAAAACGTCGAATTTCTGGCCGCACTCGCCGCCGACTATCCCATCGCCTCGATTGAAGACGGCTGCGCCGAGGACGACTGGGAGGGGTGGAGGCTCCTGACCGGGAAACTGGGCCGCAAGGTGCAGCTTGTGGGCGACGACCTGTTCGTCACCAACCCCGAGCGCCTCGCCCGCGGCATCGCCGAGGACACGGCCAATTCGCTTCTGGTGAAGGTCAACCAGATCGGCACGCTGACCGAGACGCTCCGCGCCGTGGAGATGGCCCATCGCGCGCGGTTCACCTGCGTGATGTCGCATCGCTCGGGCGAGACCGAGGATGCCACCATCGCCGATCTCGCCGTCGCCACGAATTGCGGGCAGATCAAGACCGGCTCGCTGTCGCGTTCGGACCGGCTCGCAAAATACAACCAGTTGATCCGGATCGAGGAACTGCTTGGAACAAGCGCCGAATATGCCGGGCGCTCGGTGCTGAAGGCGGATGCGTGACAGCGGATGAGATCATCGCGGCGTTGCGGCTCGCCCCCCATCCCGAGGGCGGCTGGTACCGCCAGACCTGGGCTGCGGCGGGCATCGATCGGCCCGGTGCAACCTGCATCCACTATCTCCTGCGTGCGGGCGAGCGCAGCCACTGGCACCGCGTCGATGCCGACGAGATGTGGATTTACAATCTGGGCGCGCCGCTCGCACTCCGGATCGCAGGCGACGCGCAGGGCCCGGCCCGGATGACCACGCTCGGCCCCGGCATCGCCGCGGGCGAGACTCTGCAGGCGCTCGTCCCGGCGGATCACTGGCAGGCGGCGCAGAGCCTGGGCGACTGGACACTCGTCTCCTGCGTGGTCAGCCCGGGCTTCCGTTTCGAGGGGTTTGAACTCGCGCCCCCCGATTTCGACATTACCGATGGCTGAGCCGGTCGAGATCGACGCGCGCGGGCTGCTCTGCCCCCTGCCCGTCCTGCGGGCCCGCAAGGTGCTCATGTCCCTGCCCGAGGGCGCGCTGGTGCGGGTGCTTGCCACTGATGCGATGGCCCGGATCGACCTGCCCCATTTCTGCACCGAGGCCGGCCACGCACATCTGTCGCTGACCGAGGATGCAGGCGTGCAGACCCATCTCATCCGCCGTGGCGCACGAGGATAAGCGACTTCCCAATCGTCATTGCGAGGAGGCGCAGCCGGTGCGGCAAGCCGGTGCGTCGGACATCTGGGTTGCTTCGCATTCGCTCGCAATGACGGGGGTGATGGACCGGCGCACGGCCCCTCACCGTCGCTGCAACCCTTCCAGACGTTCCTCCTCGTCCAGCCAGCCGGGCAGCGCCGTCGTCAGGCCGGTGACGATCGGGGCGCGGCCTTCGGGCGTGGACAGCCGCTCGCGGTCACCCTCGTCCGAGAGAAACCCGACCTCGAGCAGCACCGAGGCGAAATCGGCCGCCCTCAGCACCGCCAGCGGGGCCTCGCGGCGGGGATGGGAGTTGAGTACCGCACCGGCCTCGCGCAGACCCTCGACAAGCGCCGCGGCCAGCCGTTCGGAGGCGGGCGCGCTCTCGAGCCGGGCGATTTCCATCAGCGCGGCGGCAATCCCGTCCCCGGCTCCCGAAAGGTCGAGGCCCGCCAGCAGATCGCCACGTTCATGTCGCTCCACCATCTGCGCCGAAGCCTGGTCGAGCGCCTCCTGCGTGAGCGTATAGACCGCCGCGCCCCGTGCCGCATCCTCTTCCAGCGCATCGGCATGAAGCGAGATGAAGGCGACCGCGCCCATGCGCCGGGCAATGGTCATGCGCGTCCGCAGGGGTACGAAACTGTCTTCATTGCGGGTCAGCACCGCGCGCATGAGGCCGGTGCGGTCGATGGATTCGGCCAGTTCAAGGGCAAGCGCGAGCATGAGATCGGCCTCGACGAGCCCCCCCCGTTCCGCCCCAGGGTCGATGCCGCCATGGCCGGGGTCGATGACGATCACCGGCAATCCGTCCGCAGGCGGCGGCGCGGGGGGAGGCGTCACGTCCAGCGCCATCAGCGCCTCCCATCCTGGATCGGCAGGCGCTCCGGCGAGGGCGGCGAAAGCGGCCGCGTCGGTGGGAGTCAGGCGCAGGCGCAAGGTGGCGGTCTGGTCACGCGTGCTCACCTCCATTCCCGCCGTGTCGATGGCCAGCGGCTCGGCCAGAGCCAGCACCATCCTGCTCCACCCCGGGCGCAGGGCACCGAATCGCAGGTCGGTGACGGAGTCGCCACCCCCGAGCCCCTCGCGAGTAGCCCCGCGCCAGTCGAGTTCGGAAAAGTCGAGGACAAGGCGCATCGGCTCATCCAGCGTGAAGATCCGCCAGGGCACCGCCTGCGAAAGATAGAGCGTGACCTCGAGCGCACCGTCCTCGTCGGTCTCGATCCGGCTCGCGGCGGGATCGAGCCGCGCAAGCGCGGTGAACTCCTGCGCCTGCAGCGGCCAGGCGAGGAGCACGAGGACCAGCGCCAGCGCCGCTCTCATCCCGCACGCTGGAAGAAACGGGCAAGCCGCGCCATCCCCTCCTCGATCTCGGGCGTCGCGCGCGCGTAGGAGAGCCGCAGCCAGCGGCCTCCGCGCCGGGGATCGAAATCGAGCCCCGGCGTGACGGCCACCCCCGCCTCGTCAAGGATCCGACCGGCAAGCGCGCGGCTATCGTTGGTGACATGGCTCACATCGACATAGATGTAGAAGGCCCCGTCCGGGGCGGGAAAGCGCGTGAGCCCCATCGCGGGCAGTGCCCGCATGACGATCTCGCGATTCCTCGCATAGGTCGCGACATTCTCCTGCAACTCCCGGTCGCAGTCCATCGCATGAAGGGCGAGGCGCTGGCTCGCATGCGGCGGGCAGATGAACAGGTTCTGCGCCAGCCGCTCGACCACCCGGACCATGGGCTCGGGAACGACCATCCAGCCCAGCCGCCAGCCGGTCATCGAGAAATATTTCGAGAAGGAATTGACCACGACCACCTCGTCGGTGACCTGCAGCGCGGTGACTTCCTCCCTGCCCCAACTCAGCCCGTGATAGATCTCGTCCGAGACGAGCGCCGCGTCCCGCGCCCTGCAGGAGGCAGCGAGCGCGGCGAGCGCATCACGGCCAAGCATGGACCCCGTGGGATTGGCGGGCGAGGCGATGATCAGCCCCGCCAGATCATGCCGGGCGACATCCTCGGGCAGAGGCTGGAAATCACTCTCGAAGCCCGTCTCGATATCCACTGCCTCGATATCGAGCGCGCGGAGGATCTGGCGATAGGACGGATAGCCCGGAGCCGCGAGACCGACCCTTTCACCCGCATCGAACAGCGCGATGAAGGCCAGCGAAAAGGCCCCCGAAGCCCCCGCCGTCACCACCACGCGGGCAGGGTCGAGGTCGAGTCCGTGGCGCTCGCCGTAATGGCGGGCGATGCGCGCGCGCAGCTCCGGCAGGCCGAGGCCCACGGTATAGCCGAGTGGTTCCGCACGCATCTCGGCCGCCAGCCTGTCAAGCGCCGCGCGCGGTGCGCCGGTGCCGGGCTGGCCCACTTCCATATGGATGATGCTCCGGCCCGCAGCCTCGGCCGCGCGGGCCGCTTCCATCACGTCCATCACGATGAAGGGATCAATCCGACCCCGGCTTGAGTTCCGCATGATCCCGCCCCTATTGTGACCCCGTATCTGCCCGGTGCCGGGCGTATTCGTCAACCGGGCCCCCATCAAGGAACCGCCCCTGCCAGAGGATCGCCCATGTCGCTCCGCTCAGCCATCGTCGCCGCTGCCGCCATCTCGCTTGCGCCGGTGCTGCCGGCCTTCGCCCAGAGCGGCAAGGCCGGACCCGAAACCCCCGGCATGGTCACGCCCGGCCCGATGGAGATGAGCGACCAGGAGCGGCTCGATTTCCGCGCCGAGGTCCGCGCCTATCTCATGGACAATCCCGAAGTCCTGATGGAGGCCATCGCGATTCTCGAGCAGCGGCAGGAAGAAGCCAAGGCGCAGGCCGACCTCGCCCTCGTTGCCGCGAACATGGACCTGCTGCTTGACGACGGGCATTCCTTCGTCGGTGGCAATCCCGATGGCGACATCACCCTTGTCGAGTTCATGGATTACCGCTGCACCTTCTGCCGTCGCGCTTTCCCCGAGGTCGAGGCGCTGCTGAACCAGGACGGCAACATCCGCTTCGTGGTCAAGGAATTCCCGATCCTCGGGCCGCAGTCGGACATCTCGGCACGTTTCGCATTGTCGGTGCAGGCGCTCTATGGCGACGAGGTGTACAAGGATGTCCATGACGCGCTCGTGCAGCTGCAGACCGACGCCACGCCCGAGACGCTCGCGCGTCTCGCCGAAGGCTTCGACCTTGACGCCGAGGCCATCGAGGCGGGGATGGGCACGCCCGAGGTGAACCGGATCCTCGACGCCAATCGTGCCCTTGGCGACGCGCTGCGCATCACCGGCACCCCCACATTCGTGATCGGCGGGCGGATGGTGCGCGGTTATGTGCAACTCGACCAGATGCAGCAGATCGTCGCGCAGGAGCGTGACGCGGCGGCAGGCTGACGGAAGCCGGGCTCCGGCTTCGTCGCAAGCGAAGAAACCCGTCTCTCCGGGGCGGGCGGGTCGGCGCGATGATGGCATCTCTCCTCGTCGCGAGACGCGTTATTCTCCCGCC
>CAYUBT010000081.1:0-1995 GCA_964443055.1 uncultured Rubellimicrobium sp. | reverse complement strand
TTCTTCGCGGCGGGTTTCCGGGCCACGGCTTTCTTCTTCGTGCCCTTCTTCGCGGCCTTGGCCTCGATCAGCGCGAGCGCTTCCTCGAAGGTGATCTCCTCGGGCGCGCGGTCCCTGGGGATCGTGGCGTTGATCTTTTCCCATTTCACATAGGGTCCGTAACGCCCCGGCATGACGGTGATCGCGCCACCGTCGGGATGATCGCCCAGCGTACGCAAGGGTTCCGCCGCGACCCGGCCACGCCCGCGCGTGGCCTTCTGCGCCAGCACCTCGACCGCGCGGTTCATGCCGACGGTGAAGACTTCGTCAACCTCGGGCAGGTTGGCGTATTTGCTGCCGTGTTTCACATAGGGGCCATAGCGGCCGATCCCGGCCTCGATCATCTCCCCATCATCCGGGTGAGGTCCGACCGGGCGCGGCAGCGACAGGAGCATCAGCGCGCGCTCGAGGTCGATGGACGACGGCTCCCAGCCCTTGGGCAGCGAGGCGCGGGGCGGCTTGGGCTGGTCCTCGGTCGCCTCGCCGCGCTGGACATAGGGGCCGAAACGACCGTTCCTCAGCGTGATGTCGTCGCCCGCGTCCTGTCCAAGCAGCTTGCCGTCCGGGCCGATCCCGGTGCCGTCATCGCTGCCGGGGGGGCCGAAGGGGCGGGTATAGCGGCATTCGGGATAGTTCGAGCAGCCGATGAAGGCCCCGCCCGCGCGCGAGGTGCGCAGGTTCAGCCGCCCCTTGCCGCAGTTGGGGCAGAGACGCGGATCGCCGCCATCCTCGAGCGGCGGGAACAGATGCGGCGAAAGGATCTCCTCGATCTTCTCGAGCACTTCGGTGATGCGCAGATCGGCAGTTTCCGCCAGCGCGGCCGAAAAATCATGCCAGAACCGGGCGAGCAGCGTCTTGTAATCGGCCTCACCCGTCGAAACATGATCGAGGTCGTTTTCCAGATCGGCCGTGAAGTCGTAATCGACATAGCGGCGGAAGTAGTTGGCGAGGAAAACGGTGACGAGCCTGCCCTTGTCCTGCGGGATCAGACGGCCCTTGTCCTTGGCGACATAGCCCCGGTCCTGGATCGTGGTGACGATCGAGGCATAGGTCGAGGGGCGGCCGATACCGAGTTCCTCCATCTTCTTCACCAGCGTCGCCTCGGTATAGCGCGGCGGCGGTTCGGTGAAATGCTGGTTGGGGGTGATCTCGTTCTTCTGCAGCGCCTCGCCCTCGGCCATCTGCGGCAGGCGCTTCTCGTCGTCATCAACAACGCTGTCGTCGCGGCCTTCCTCGTAGATGGCGATGAAGCCTTCAAAGGTGACGACCTGCCCCGAGGCTCGCAGGCCCACCTGGCCATCGGCGCTGCCGATCTCGACGGTGGTGCGCTCCAGCCGTGCGGCCTCCATCTGGCTGGCGAGCGTGCGCCGCCAGATCAGCTCGTAGAGCTTGCGCTGGTCGGAATCGGTGATGCGCAGCTTTTCAGGCGCAAGGCGCATGTCGGTGGGGCGGATGCATTCATGCGCCTCCTGAGCATTCTTGGCCTTGTTCTTGTACATGCGCGGGCTTTTCGGCAGGTAATCTTCGCCGAACCGTTCCCTGATCGCATCGCGGGCGGCCATGACCGCCTCGGGGGCCATGTCGATGCCGTCGGTCCGCATATAGGTGATATGGCCCGCCTCGTAGAGGCGCTGTGCGGCGCTCATCGCCTGGCGCGCGCCCATGCCGAACTTGCGGCTCGCCTCCTGCTGGAGCGTCGAGGTCATGAAGGGCGGCGCGGGGTTGCGGCTCGCGGGCTTGGCCTCGACCGACGCGACGCTCAACTCGCGGCTCTCGACGGCGTGAACGGCGAGCTCGGCCTGGGTCGCGTCCGCAAGGTCGAACTTGTCGAGCTTGCGGCCCGCAAGCGAGCTGAGCCGCGCCTCGAACACCGCCCCGCGCGGGGTGGCAAGCAGGGCGCGCACGCTCCAGTATTCGCGGGGGCGGAAGGCCTCGATCTCCATCTCGCGCTCGACG
>CAYUBT010000080.1:6666-11659 GCA_964443055.1 uncultured Rubellimicrobium sp. | reverse complement strand
TCGAGGGTGCGCGCCCCCGTGATCCGGGCAGGGCGCGGCGCGTGGCGCTCGTGGGCGAGACTTTGGCACAGGCGCGCGAGGTGATGGTCTTCGGTGAAAGCGGCATCCTCGCCTGTTCGCCCCCTGACCGGCGGCCGAAATGGATTGCCGGGCGGATGCTGCTGGTCTGGCCCAACGGGGCCGAGGCGCAGGTGCTGTCGGCCCATGATCCCGATGCGTTGCGCGGATTCCAGTTCGATGCGCTCTGGGCCGACGAGATCGCCAAATGGCGGCGGGGACAGAAGGCCTGGGACATGCTCTCGCTGGGGCTGCGGCTGGGGGATGACCCGCGCGCCTGCGTGACGACGACGCCGCAGAACGTGCCGGTGCTCACCGGCCTGATGGCGCAGCCCTCGACCGTCATGACCCACGCGCCCACCAGCGCGAACCGCGCCTGGCTCGCGCCCGCCTTCCTGGCCGAGGTCCAGCGCCGCTTCGCGGGCACCCGCGCCGGGCGGCAGGAACTTGAAGGGATGCTGCTGGCCGATGCCGAGGGTGCGCTCTGGACGCAGGAGATGATCCTGCAGGCCGTCCGTGACGCGCCGCCTGCGCTCGACCGGATCATCGTCGCCGTCGATCCGCCGGTGACCGGCCATGCCGGATCGGATGCCTGCGGGATCATCGTCGCGGGCGTCTCCATGACAGGCGAGCCGGGCGACTGGCGCGCGCATGTGATGGCCGATGAAACCGTTCAGGGGGTCTCGCCCGCAGAATGGGCGCGCGCGGCGGTCGCGGCGCTGCACCGGCACGGGGGCGAGCGGCTGATCGCCGAGGTCAACCAGGGCGGCGCGCTCGTGGAAAGCGTGATCCGCCAGATCGACCCGCTGGTGCCGTTCCGCGCGGTGCGGGCCTCACGCGGCAAGGTGATGCGGGCCGAGCCGGTGGCGGCGCTTTACGAGCAGGGCAAGGTGAGCCATGCGCGCGGGCTGGGCGCGCTCGAGGACCAGATGGCGCAGATGACGCTTGCAGGCTTTCAGGGGCAGGGCAGCCCCGACCGCGTCGATGCGCTGGTCTGGGCGCTGCACGAGCTGATGATCGCCCCGGCCGTGGAACTGGTCCGGCCGGGGCTGCGCGTGTTGTGAGGGGGGGCCGCCATGTCCCCCGTCATTGCGAGTGTCAGCGAAGCAAGCCAGGTAGTCCCACACCTCTGGTTTGCCGCGTCGGCTGACGCCTCCTCGCAATGACGTGGAGAAAGGGACTGACCGTGCCTCAGGCCGCCCAGTCCGCATACCAGGCCCTGAAACGGTTCCAGGTGTCCTCGGCATGGCCGCGCTGGGCGGGAGTCAACGCGTCGGTCTCGTTGAAATGAAGCGAATATTCCGCGTCGCCGTTCAGGACCATGAGATACTTGTAGTAGAGCACGAGGTCCGGGCCGGCGTCCCAGAGCGCGAGGATCGTCATTGCCTCGTCCAGTTCACGCGCCCGGCGGCGTGCCTCGACATCACCGGCCTGGGCCTTCTTGCACAGTTCCACCAGATGGAGCACTTCGCGCGGCATGCAGTTGCCGATCCCGGTGATGCAGCCGGTGGCACCCGCATGGACGAAGCCGTGATAGACCGACGTATCGACGCCGACCATCAGCGTGAGGTCCGGGTCGCCCGAGGTGATATGTTCGGAGGCATAGGTCAGCGCATCATCGCCGCCGAACTCCTTGAAGCCGATCAGGTTCCGGTGTTCTGCGCGAAGCTGGAAGAACAGGTCTGCCCTGGTTTGGAAAACATAGACCGGCGAATTGTAGATCACCGCCGGAAGATCAGGCGCGGCTGCGAGGATCGCCTTGAAATGATCGCGCTGGGCCGTGGCGGACGTGCCGCGCGAGAGCACGCGGGGAATCACCATCAGCCCCTTTGCGCCCACGCGCGCACCATGGGCGGCGAGTTCCACGGCCGATCTGGTGTTGATCGCGCCGGTGCCGACGATGACGTTGATGCCCGCGTCGACGAGACGCTCGGTGCCCTCCATCCGCTGGGCGTCGGTCAGCAGCGGCCAGTCGCCCATCGAACCGGCATAGATCACCCCCGACATGCCGAGGCCCACGAGTTCCTTCGCCTTCCTCACCAGCGCGTCGAAATCGGGCGAGCGGTCGGGTTTGCACGGTGTCATCAGGGCCGGGATCGTGCCGATGAAGGGGTTGTCCTGCATGTTGTCCTCCTGGGGATCTGGGTCATCCTGCCCTTAGCTTATTAAATACAATCTGTCGACAACAAAAATATACATGACGGTCATATCCGGCGCGGGACAGACATCTGTTTGAGCGTGGCCCGGGTTCGGTTAGTCTGGCCGCGGCAAAGGATGAGGGTCATGGCGAACGACAGCAACAACAATAACAACAACGCGACGCTGGCGCTGCTGATTGACGGCGACAATGTCTCGCCCAGGATCATCAGCGGCCTGTTGGCAGAGGTGGCCAATTATGGAACCGCCAGTGTCCGGCGCATCTACGGCGACTGGACCAGGCCGAACCTTGGCGGGTGGAAGCAGAACCTGCTCGAACATTCGATCCAGCCGGTCCAGCAATTCGCCTATACGACCGGCAAGAACGCGACCGATGGCGCGATGATCATCGACGCGATGGACCTGCTCTATACCGGACGCTTCACGGGCTTTTGCATCGTCTCGAGCGACAGCGACTTTGCCCGGCTGGCCTCGCGCATCCGCGAGCAGGGCGTCACCGTCTACGGTTTCGGCGAGCGCAAGACCCCGCGTCCGTTCATCACGGCCTGCGACAAGTTCATCTATTTCGACGTATTGAGCGGCGGTGAAGATGTGAAAGAGGTCGAGGCCGCGTCGGCGCGCAAGCCCGGCTCCGGCAAGACCACGCCAAAGGGCGCGCTCGATCCTGCCGCGCTCGACATGTTGACGAAGGCGGTGAATGCCTCGGCTGATGACAGCGGCTGGGCCAATCTGAGCGCCGTTGGTTCGCATCTGTCGAAACAGTCGCCGGATTTCGACGCACGCAACTACGGCTTTGCCCGGCTGTCTGATCTCGTCGCTGCCTCCGGCATGGTCGAGATCAGGCGTGCCGGCGACAACCAGTCCGTGATCTCGGTCCGGCTGAAAGGGTAGGGCTACAGTCCCATTCCCAGCGTCGGCCGCCGGTCCTGGGCGATATATGATCTGATCTGCTGCACGATCTGATCGGCATGGGCGGCGGCAAGACGTTCGGCCCTGTCGGCGTCACCCGCCTCGATGGCGGCGATCATCGCGTCATGTTCCTGGACATACTGGCGCGGCAGCTCGTCGTTGAACGACGAATAATAGAGCCGCAGGATGCGCAGCCCTTCGTCCAGCAGCCGGGCGAAGAGGTCGCTGAAGTAGCGGTTCCCCCCGGCGCAGGCGATGGCCATGTGGAAATCGCGGTTCACGGTGATCATGGCCACCACGTCGCGCGCCTCGACCGCTGCGGCGTAATCCCGCTGCAGGTCGCGGACGGGTTGCAGGTCCCCGGGGCGATGATGCAGGGCCGCCAGCCGCGTCGTCACCCGATACATCAGCGAGAGCGCGTCGAAGAACTGCGGCAGGCCGAGAAAGTCGATCTGGCTGACCATCGCGCCCCGATTGGGCAGGTTGGTGATGAGGCCCTCGGTCGCGAGTCTCACAATCGCCTCGCGGATCGGCGTGCGCGAGAGGCTGAAGCGCTGTGAAAGCTGCTGCTCGTCGATCATCGTGCCGGGGGGCATGGCGAGCGAGATGATCTCGGCGCGCAGAATGTCGTAGACATGCGCGACGCCCGCGCCGCGCTTCGGGGTTTCCTTGCCCATCACCGTCTCCGTTGCTGCAGGTCGTCCCTGCCTCAAATGCGCCCTGTCGACAAGCTGCATCTGCTGTGCCAGAGACCACCTGCAACTCCCGGAGCATTCCCATGAGCATTCACACGTTTCTCTGTCTCGATGGTCACACCTGCGGCAATCCGGTCCGCCTTGTGGCGGGTGGCGGTCCGCTGCTGAAGGGTGCGGACATGATCGAGCGGCGGGCCGATTTCCTCGAGAACTGGGACTGGATCCGCAAGGGGCTGATGTTCGAGCCGCGCGGCCATGACATGATGTCGGGCTCGATCCTCTATCCGCCGACGCGGGACGATTGCGATATCGCGGTGCTGTTCATCGAGACTTCGGGCTGCCTGCCGATGTGCGGGCACGGCACAATCGGTACGGTGACGATGGCGATCGAGAACGGCCTCGTCACCCCGCGCGAGCCGGGGCGGCTGGCGCTCGATACGCCGGCGGGCCGGGTGGACATCACCTATCGGCAGGAGGGCCGGTTCGTCGAGGAGGTGCGGCTCACCAATGTCCCGGCCTTTCTCCATTCCGAGGGGCTGACGGCCGAGGTGGAGGGCCTGGGCGAGATCGTGGTCGACGTCGCCTACGGCGGCAATTTCTATGCCATCGTCGAGACGCAGAAGAATTTCCGCGATATGGCCGACCATTCGGCGGGGGAACTCGTGGAATGGGGACGCAGGCTGCGCTCGGCGCTGAACGCGAAATACGATTTCGTCCACCCCGAAAAACCCGCGATCCGGGGCCTCAGCCACATCATGTGGACGGGCGCGCCCACGCAGGAGGGGGCACATGCGCGCAACGCGGTGCTTTACGGCGAGAAGGCCATCGACCGCAGCCCCTGCGGCACGGGCACCTCGGCGCGGATGGCGCAGCGGGCGGCGAAGGGCCTGCTGGAGCCGGGCGGGAGCTTCGTGCACGAATCCATCATCGGCAGCCTGTTCTCCGGCCGACACGAGGGCGTGGCCCAGGCGGGCGATTTTGCCGCCATCATCCCCTCGATCGGCGGCTGGGCGCGCCAGACCGGGATCAACACGATCACCATCGACCCGCGCGATCCCTATGCGCACGGATTCACGGTGGTCTGAGCACAGGTCCGGAAACCTTCCTGCTCGCAATGACGATGGAGAAGGGGGGTGCCGTAAACCCCCGTCATTGCGAGCGACAGCGAAGCAACC
>CAYUBT010000080.1:0-6656 GCA_964443055.1 uncultured Rubellimicrobium sp. | reverse complement strand
GTTTCCGGCTGCCGCACTGGCTTCCCCTCCTCGCAATGACGGGATATTCACAGGCCTCTTGCGGACCGGATGCCACCCGCGGCCCTGTTCGACCTCATCACATCCGTTCACGGGAGGATGTGATCCTCGCTGAAACATCCGTTCGGAGCCCTGTCACAACATCGCAGGTGATGGATTTCCGTCCGCGCGCGCTCTATGTAGCAGCGCAAGAGGCAGCGAGGCGGATCATGGCAGTTGGATTGTTCGACAGCGGGCTGGGCGGGCTCACCGTCCTTGACGCGGTGCATAGGCGTCTGCCCGATCTGCCGCTGGTCTATCTGGGCGACAATGCCAATGCGCCTTACGGAGTGCGCACGGCGGACGACATCCACGACCTGACGGTCGCGGGCGTGACCCGGCTGTTCGACCGCGGCTGCGATCTGGTCGTGCTTGCCTGCAATACCGCTGCGGCGGCCGCGCTGCGCCGGATGCAGGAGAGCGGTTCCATCCCGCCGGGCAAGCGCGTGCTCGGTGTCTTCGTGCCGTTGATCGAGGCGCTGACCGAACGCGACTGGGGTGACAATTCGCCGCCTCGCGAAGTGGCGGTGAAGCACGTAGCCCTGTTCGCCACACCCGCGACTGTGGCCACCCGCGCCTTTCAACGCGAACTCGCCTTTCGCGCCATCGGTGTGGATGTCGAGGCCCAGTCCTGCGGCGGCGTGGTCGATGCGATCGAGGAGGGGGACATGATCCTCGCCGAATCTCTCGTGCGCAGCCATGTGGAGGCGCTGCTGCGCAAGATGCCGAAACCCGATGCCGCAGTGCTGGGCTGCACGCATTTTCCGCTTCTGGCCGATGCGTTCCGCGATGCGCTTGGCCCCGGGGTGCGTGTGCTGGGACAGCCGGGAATCGTGGCCGAGGCGCTGGCCGACTATCTGGCCCGCCGCCCCGAATTCGCGGGCGAGGGCGAGGGGGTGACATTCCTGACGACCGGCGATCCCGCGCGCGTCTCGGAACGGGCGACGCGGTTCCTGGGGCGCAATATCGGCTTCGAGGGGGTGTGAGATGGGGCAGATCGTCCATGACGTCGCCATTCTCGGGGCCTCGGGCTATACGGGCGCGGAACTGGTCCGCATCATCGCCATGCATCCGGCGTTGCGCGTCACGGCGCTTTCGGCGGAGCGCAAGGCCGGGCAGGAGATGGCGCAGGTCTTCCCGCATCTGCGCCACCTGGACCTGCCGCGCCTCGTGGCCGTCGGGGAGGTCGATTTTGGCGCGGTCGATCTGGTCTTCTGCGCGCTGCCCCACGGCCTGAGCCAGGCGCTTGTCCGTCAGATCCCGCGTGATGTGAAGATCGTGGATCTGGGTGCCGATTTCCGCCTGCGTGACCCGGTGGAATATGAAAAATGGTATGGTGCGCCCCATGCGGCCGTCGAATTGCAGGGCGAAGCGGTCTACGGCCTGACGGAATTCTATCGTGACGACATCCGCGCGGCGCGTCTGGTGGCAGGCACCGGCTGCAATGCGGCGACGGTGCAATACGCCTTGCGCCCGCTGATCTCCGCAGGGGTGATCGACCTCGACGACATCATCTGCGACCTGAAGAACGGCATCTCCGGCGCGGGACGGTCACTGAAGGAGAACATGCTTTTTGCCGAACGCTCCGAGGATGTCGCGGGCTATGCCCAGGGAGGGACGCATCGCCACCTGGGCGAGTTCGACCAGGAGTTTTCCGCCCTTGCGGGCCGTGAGGTGCGAATCAGGTTCACCCCGCATCTGGTGCCGGTCAGTCGCGGGATTCTGGCGTCCTGCTATGTGAAGGGCGATGCAGGGGCCATCCATGCCGCCCTCGCTGCGGCCTATGCGGGCGAGCCTTTCATCCGCACGCTCCCCTTGGGAGAGGCACCGCAGATGGCGCATGTCCAGGGCTCGAATTTCTGCGATATCGGTGTGATCGGCGACCGTATCCCGGGGCGGGCGCTGGTCGTGGCGACGCTCGACAATCTCGCCAAGGGTTCGTCGGGTCAGGCGGTGCAGAACGCCAATCTGATGCTCGGTCTCGACGAGACCGCGGGGCTCATGCTCGCCCCGATCTTTCCATAGGGGGCAGCGGTGGCGGGGGCGAAAAAGATCGGGTTGCGCAAGAAGAGACGTATCCAGATCGTCATCGCGGCTTTCGTGGCACTGGGGCTCTCGACTGCCGTGATCGGCTATGCCTTGCGTGACGGGATCAATTACTTCTACATGCCCGAGGAGGTGCTCCTGAACCCGCCACCCGAGACCCAGACCTTCCGGCTTGGCGGCAATGTCGAGGAGGGCTCGATCCGCGAGGGTGAGGGTGTCCGCTTCACCTTCCGTGTCACCGACGGGCTGAACAGCCTGCCCGTGTCCTATATCGGTGACGACCCGCGCCCGGACCTGTTCGGCGACGGGCAGGGGACCATCGCCACCGGCAGGCTCGTGGGCGGCGTGTTCCAGGCGACCGAACTCCTCGCGAAACATGACGAGAGCTATGTCCCGCGCGAGGTCATCGACGGGCTCAAGGACGCGGGCGTCTATGTTGCGCCCGAGGACGGCTGAGCGCGCGGCCGGGCAGGGGGGTCTTCACCCTGCGGGCGCATCCTTCCCCGGATCACCAGATGCGGGGGAGACATGCAGACAGTCACGCAAATCGCGGCGGGTATCGTTGCGCGCGAAGGAGGCTTCGTCGACGATCCTGATGATCCGGGCGGGGCCACGAATCACGGGGTCACCATCGGGACATTGCGCCGTCTCGGGCTCGATCTGGACGGCGACGGGCTGGTGACGTCGCGCGACCTGCGGGCGCTCACGCGCGAACAGGCCGTAGCGATCTTCGTCGAACATTACTTCCGCCGCCCCGGGATCGACCGGCTGCCGGGACCGCTGCAGCCCTCGGTGTTCGACATGCATGTGAATGCAGGGGCCAATGCGGTGCGGATCCTGCAGCGCCTTCTGGGACAGATGGGCTGGCCCGTGGCCATCGACGGCCTCATCGGTCCGAAGACGGCAGCGGCGGCGCAGACAGCGCATGAGGCCGCGCCCGATCACCTTGTCGATGCCTATGGCGTGGCGCGGCGCAACTACTATTACGCGCTTGCCGACAGACGCCCAGCCAGCCGGAAATATGCCCGTCGACGCGACGGCGGCAAGGGCGGATGGATCACGCGGGCCGAGGAATTCATCGCACCGCGCTTTCACCTCAGCGAGTCCGGCCATCGTGAAAGGACGGCGACATGGCATTGAAGCTTCCGCTCCTGTCGCGCCTGTCCGGCACCCGCGCCGCCCTTGCGGCCGTCGACCTGCTGGCCCGGCTCGAGGACGAGGGCGCGGCCCGGCTCGGCCTTGCGGGGCGCGCGGCGCGGGTCTGGACGCGGCTTGCACGGCTGGTCCGTGCGCTGCCGGGGCCGGTCGCCTTTGCCGGAGCGGCGCTGCTTGTCGCGCCGGCGCTGGTCGCGCCCGAGTGGTTCGCCGCGCGGCTTGCGGTGCTGGATACATTGCCCGAGGCGCTCTGGTGGCTCGCGGGGGCCGGGCTCAGCCTCGTCTTCGGGATCCGCTTTCAGGCGGAGGAACAGGCGTTTGTGCGTGAACTGATCGACCAGGCCGCCCCGCCCGAACCTCTCGCCACGGCGGCGACAGGCACGGATGCGGTGCTCGCCCTCGGTGCGGCCGAACCCGGCGACAACCCGCCCCTGCAGGAATGGCTGGCGCAGCGACAGGCGCGGTGATCCGGCGGGAGGGGATCCTCTCGGCAAGCGCGGCCACTTCACTGGAGGGCCGCGCTTGTGCACATCTGCACAGGGTGGACGGCGACTGACGGCCTTTTCTTGAGGGTGCCATGGCATTAGCTTGGGCAGGAGCAGAAAAGGTGAGTGTCATGCGCCGCCCCGTCATTGGCATCATTTCGAACAATCACGTCTTGAACGAGGATTTCCCCGTCTTTGTCGACGGAGCGCTGAACGCGCATGCCGTGGCCGATGCGGCCGGGGGGCTGCCGCTCATCATTCCGGCTGATCCGTCTGCCGTAAGGGTCGCCGATCTGATGGACGCCTGCGACGGTTTCCTCTTCACCGGCGGGCGGCCGAATGTGCATCCGTCCGAATATGGCGAGGAGCCGACCCCCGCGCATGGTGAATTCGACCCCGCGCGCGACGCGGTGACGCTGCCGCTGATTCGTGCCTGCGTCGAGCGCGGCCAGCCGATCATGGGCGTCTGCCGCGGTTTTCAGGAGGTGAATGTCGCCATGGGCGGCACGCTCCATCCCGAGATTCGCGATCTGCCCGGCCGCGACAATCATCGCATGCCGCCCGAAGGCACACTCGATGAACGCTTCGCGCTGCGCCACAAGGTCACGTTCACCGAGGGCGGGCCCTTTCACCGCCTGATCGGCACGCGCGAGGTGATGACCAACACGCTCCATGGCCAGGGGATCAAGACCCCGGGTGAGAGGATCATCATCGACGGCGTGGCACCGGACGGCACGCCCGAGGCGATTCATGTGAAGGATGCGCCGGGCTTCACCCTGTCGGTGCAGTGGCATCCCGAATGGAACGCCGCCAATGATCCGGTCTCGCGTCCGCTCTTCGCCGCCTTTGGCGAGGCGTCGCGGCGCTGGGCCGAGGCACGGCGGGGGCTGGTGCTGCAGCCGACCGGCTAGGCAGGGTCTGCATCTCCTCTTGGCTGGCGGCTGATCGCATGCGACAAGAACGCATGGCGAACGCACGGGAGGTCAGCATGCCAGACAGACTCCGGATCGACTATATCGAATTCGACAGCGCCGATCCTGCCGCCAGCCGCGCGTTCTTCGCTGCAGCCTTCGACTGGGGATTCACCGACTACGGACCGGATTATGCCGGGATCGAGGGGGCAGGGCTCGACGGCGGCATCGGGCGGGCGGAGGGGGCACCGAAGCCGGTGCTCGTGATCCTGAGGGCGGATGACCTCGACGCGGCGGAAGCGGCGGTGATCGCGGCAGGCGGGCAAATCGTCGTGCCGCAGTTCGACTTTCCCGGCGGGCGACGATTCCATTTCCGTGAACCGGGCGGCACGGTGCTCGCGGTGTGGAGTGCGCCTGCGGAGGCGGATGCGCCGACATGATGGGGCAGGCAGGCTGGCTCCTGCGCCTGCCTGCGGCGCATCCGCCATGTCGGTGCAGGGAGAATGACGGGGAGGAAGGTCATGAAACGCTCACGCATCAATGACATCATGGCCGAGGCGCGCGAGCTGATCGCCCGGCACGGTTTTGTCCTGCCGCCGTTCGCGAACTGGACGCCGGACGAGTTTCGCGCCCGCAGTACCCGGGCCGCGCATGTGATCGGGTCGCGCTGCGGCTGGGACATCACCGATTTCGGACATGGCGATTTCGAGCGGCTCGGGCTGTTCCTCTTCACCCTGCGCAACGGGCGGCTCGCCGATCTGCAGGCGGGGGGTGGCATGTGCTATGCGGAAAAGCTGCTCATCTCGCGGCAGGACCAGATCTGTCCGATGCACAGCCATGTCATCAAGGCCGAGGATATCATCAACCGTGGCGGCGCGATGCTGGTGATCGAACTCTTCGGCTCGGACGATCAGGGCGGCTTTGCCGGGGATCGCGGCGGCACTGTCTGGCGCGACGGTATCCGCCACGATTTTGCCCCGGGCGAGAAGCTGCGTCTCGCACCGGGCGAGAGTGTCACGCTCATGCCCGGCGACTGGCACGCCTTCTGGGGCGAGGGCGGCGACGTCCTGATCGGCGAGGTCTCGACCGTCAACGACGACGAGACCGACAACCTGTTTCGCGATCCGGTCGGCCGGTTTGCCGAGATCGAGGAGGATGTCGCGCCCACGCATCTTCTGGTGAGCGATTACGCGACATGGCTTGTCTGAGGCGCTGATCCGGCCGGGGCCGCCCGGGGGCGACCCCGATGATCCGTCAGCCTGCGGCCCAGCTCAGCAGGCGCGAGCGCTGCACCCACTCCTGCGCCGAAACCCGCGCGTCCAGGCCCCGGAAATGGCCTGCCTGCGTCGCGATCAGCAGGGCCAGCACCAGCGCATAGACGATATGGAAATCGAGCAGGAAGTTGAGCGGGCCGTCGATATACGGGAAATCCATATGGGCCATCCAGTAGAGGATCATCACCGCGATCCCCGCCGTCGCGCCCGCCCGCATCATGAGGCCGAGCAGAAGCGAGAGGCCGATCAGCAGATGCCCCCACGCGACGAGGAAGGTGACGACAGGCGCGATGACCGCGCCGGTCAGCGGTTTGAACAGCCAGCCGAATGTCGTGGTCTGGCCCAGGAAGCCCGCCACCGAGAACTCGGCGTTGAACACCTGATGCGAGGCGGCATAGAGAAATACCCAGGCCATCGCGAGGCGGAGAAGGAAGATGATGGTCCGCACCGGGGCCGTGAAGGCTGTGGTTGTCTGTGGCATGTGATCCCCCCGGCCCGTTCATCGGGCCAATGGATCGACTTTGACGCCCTGACGTCGCCGCACCTTGATCTGGCTCAACCCAACAGGAAAGCATGATGTGGCATTTTGCCCCGCGGTGGGAGTGCCGGGCGCGCAGGAGCCGGGAAGGCGCGGGCCCGCACCAGGTGGGCCCCCCCCCGGACACCACAGCGTGCGTGACACACCCGGCGCCGGTGGCCGAAACGGGGGGTGGTGCGGGGTTTGTTTC
>CAYUBT010000079.1:0-11811 GCA_964443055.1 uncultured Rubellimicrobium sp. | reverse complement strand
TCCTGATGATGGCCACGGCCTTCATGGGCTACGTGCTGCCCTGGGGCCAGATGTCGTACTGGGGCGCGACCGTGATCACGGGCCTCTTCGGCGCCAATCCCGGCATCGGCCCGACCATCCAGACCTGGCTGCTGGGTGGCCCGGCGGTGGACAACGCCACGCTCAACCGCTTCTTCTCGCTGCATTATCTGCTGCCGCTCATCATCGCGGCACTGGTGATCGTGCACTTCTGGGCCTTCCACTCGACCGGCAACAACAACCCGACCGGGGTCGAGGTGCGCCGCACTTCGAAGGAAGAGGCCGAGAAGGACACGCTGCCGTTCTGGCCCTATTTCGTGATCAAGGACCTGTTCGCGCTGGTCGTGATCCTGGTCATCTTCATGGCCATCGTCGGCTTCATGCCCAACTATCTGGGTCACCCCGACAACTACATCCAGGCCAACCCGCTGGCGACGCCATCGCATATCGTGCCGGAATGGTATTTCCTGCCCTTCTACGCCATCCTGCGCGCCTTCACGGCCGATGTCTGGGCGGTGCAGTTCGTGCAGTGGATCACCTTCGGAATCGTCGACGCCAAGTTCTTCGGCGTGCTGGCGATGTTCGGGGCGATCATCGTCATGGCGCTCGCCCCCTGGCTCGACACGTCATCGGTGCGTTCGGGCCGCTACCGGCCGATGTTCCGCTGGTGGTTCGCGCTGCTGTGTATCGACTTCATCGTGCTGATGTGGGTCGGCGCGCAGGGGACGACCTTCCCCTATGACTGGATCTCGCTGATCGCCGCAACCTACTGGTTCGCATACTTCCTCATCATCCTGCCGCTGCTGGGCGTGATCGAGAAGCCAGAGACTCCTCCGGCCACGATCGAGGAAGACTTCAACGCCCAACACGGTCCGTCGGCCAAGTGACAGGAAAGAGAATGACCCACATGTTCAGGAAATTCGCGCTTTCCACCCTGACGGCCTTCGCCCTTTCCGCCGGAGGCGCGATGGCGGCGGGTGAGGCCGAGATCACGGACTATGCCTTCTCCTTCGAGGGGCCGTTCGGCAGCTACGACACGCTCCAGCTCCAGCGCGGGCTGAAGGTCTTCACCGAGGTCTGTTCGGCCTGCCACGGGCTGAGCTTTGTCGCCTATCGCACCCTGTCTGATGAGGGCGGGCCGATGCTCCCCGAAGAGCAGATGCGTGCCTTTGCCGCGCAGTTCGACGTCGAGACGCCTGACGGTGATTTCATCCCGGCGACACCGGCCGACCATTTTCCCGCCTCGGGACTGGATACCGCACCGGACCTCAGCCTGATGGCCAAGGCCCGCGCCGGGTTCAGCGGGCCCTATGGCACCGGGCTGTCGCAGCTGTTCCGGGGCATGGGTGGGCCGGAGTATATCGCCTCGCTGCTGACCGGCTATGAGGATGAACCCGAATGCGCCCCTGACGGGATCCCCGGGCTGTACTACAACCGCTCCTTCCCGGGCGGTGCCTATCCCGAAAGCTGCCTCGACGAAAACGGCAACCATACCGTGCCGGGGAGCTGGCTGTCGATGGCCCAGCCGCTCTGGGGTGACGATGTCGACTATGACGATGGCCATGTGAACGATCTCCAGTCCGAGGCACAGGATGTTGCGGCCTTCCTGATGTGGGCCGCCGAGCCTCATCTGAACGCGCGCAAGCATGCGGGCCTTGTCGGCGTGATCTTCCTGCTGGTCCTGTCGGTGCTGTTCTACCTGACGAACAAGCGGCTCTGGGCTCCGTACAAGAACCGCGAAAGCGAGTGATCGTCACAGTTGATGAAAACCGGGCGCGGGCCGCAGGGTCCGCGCCCTTTGCCTTCAGCGGCCGAGATAGTCGGAAAGCGGCCCGTCCGGCTCATCGAGAATCGCCACCGGATGCGGGCCGCTCGCCCGTCCGTCGATCACGGTAACGATCCCGTCGGCCACGGTGCGGGCCTCGTCCGGGTCATGGGTGACGAGCAGGACGGTGCGCCCTGCCTCGCGCAGACGGCTGGCGGCGAGGCGCAGCATCTCGTCCTTCTGGCCGGGGCCGAGCGCGGCAAAGGGCTCGTCCAGCAGGACCAGGGCGCGATCCTGCAGGAGCACGCGGGCGAGGGCGGCACGGGACAGCTGGCCCCCCGAAAGCTGGCCGGGCATCCGCCGGCCGAATCCTGCGAGGCCGACCACGCCGAGCGCCTCTTCGATCCGCTCTTTCTGCGCCGCTGTCATCCGACCGCGCGGGTCGAGCGCGAGCGCAAGGTTGCGCTCGACCGTCAAATGCGGAAACAGGTTGGAATCCTGAAACAGCACCGCCACCGGCCGTCCCCAGGGTGGCAGGTCATGGATCGGACGGCCCTGCCAGAGGATGCGGCCCCGACCCGGCGGTGCAAAACCGGCGATGGCCGACAGGAGCGTGGACTTGCCCGCTCCGCTCGGACCGATCACGGCGACAAGTGCACCTTCATCGAGTGCAAGCGTTGCATCGAGGGTGAAATCCCCCCAAGTCAGCGCATAGTTGTCAAGTACGAGGCTCATGGCGACCCCAGAGATCGAAGAGAAGGAACAGGCCGAAAGCGGTGGCGGACAGGACCAGCGCGACTGCCGCCGCAGTCTCCATGCGATAGGCCCCCATGAGCGAGAGCATGAGAAGGGGCAAGGTCTGCACGTCGGTATCGCCAAAAAGTGCGATCACACCGAGATCACCGACTGACAGCGCGGCCGAGAGACCGGCGGCGAGGCCGAGCGGCCGACGGGCCAGCGGTACCAGCACCAGCCGCAATCGGGCGAGGCCGCGCATCCCCAGCATGTCGGTGAGGCGGCCATAGTCGCGGGCGATCCGCGCCACCTCCGGCGCGATGATCCGCAGGGCGAAGGGCAGTGCCGCCAGCGCATTGAGCAATGCGGTGACCGGCAGCGCCAGCCGCACGGGTGTGGTGACGAACAGGATCAGGATCATGAGCCCCGCACCAAGCACGAGGCTTGAAAGCGCCAGTGGCAGCGTCCCGACCAGATCGGCCGCCCGGCTCCGGTGGGCGGTGAGGGCGAGGGCCAGCGTGATCGAGAGCAACGTCGCGGCAAGAGCCACCGCAAGTGTGCGCAGCAAAGCGGGGCCTGTGGCGGGGGGCAGGCCGGCCAGACCGGGCAGGCCCTGCAGGACGACCGCTCCCAATGGCAGTGCAAGGAACAGGACCGTCCCGCCCAGAGACAGGATATCCGTGATGATCGCGCCCCGTCCGCGCCCGTCCCAGCGGGGCACGATCCTGCCCGGATCGGGGCCGAGCGTCTGCGGCAGCGTCACGAGCGAGGCGAGCCAGACCAGGCCCCCGCCGATGGCAAGCTGGGTCAGCGCCAGCATCGCTGCCCGTTCAGGCGCGAAATCGAAGCGGAGCGACTGGTAGATCGCGAGTTCAAGCGTTGTCGCTTTCGGCCCCCCGCCCAATGTCAGCGCGACGGTGAAGGAGGTCAGACAGACGAGCAGGATCACGAGAAAGGCACCCGGTGCCACGGCCCGCAGCATCGGCCATTCGAGCGTGCGGCCCACTGGAGCACCCAGACTTGCAGTGAGGCGGAACCGGTCTTCGGGGATCGCCTGCCAGCCGGTCAGGATCATGCGCACGGCCAGCGGCAGGTTCAGGAACACATGCGCAAGAACCACGCCGGACAATCCGTAGATCGACACGCGCGGTAATCCCGCGAGCAGAAGAAGCTGGTTGAGCAATCCCGCGCGACCGAAGATCGCCAGAATGCCCACGACCGCCGCCAGTACCGGCAGAATGAAGGGCGCGCCGAGGAGTGCGATGATGAACCCGCGCCCGACAAAGCGTCGTCTCGCCAGTGCGCGTGCGACCGGAACGGCGAGGGTGACGGAAATCGCCGCCGACAGCACCGCTTGCCAGAGCGTGAACCGCAGCGCCGCGAGATCGCCCGGCGTCAGTCCGCCTACCCCCGCCGCGCGCGCGATCAGCGCTGCGAGGGGGGCGGCCATGATCAAGGCGACAAAGCTAATTGCCACCCGTCCGGACCATTGGGAATGTTCAGCGCGCAAGTCCCGCCTGCCAGCCTTCCACCGCCGCATCGCGCAGACCGGCGGCCTCCTCGGGCGTGATGATCAGCGGTTGTGCGGGATAGCCCTCGTCAAAGGCCGGATGCAGCCCGCCCTCGGGCAGGACAGCGGGGAACATCCAGTTGGTCTCGGGGATCGGTGCCTGGCCTTCCGGGCTGGCGAGATAGGCCAGAAATTCCTGTGCCAGCTCCGGCTTGCCCGTATGGGCGAGCATTGCCGCCACCTCGATCTGCACCGGGTTCCCCTCGGCAAAATTCCAGGCCACCTTCTCGTCGTCGCCTTCGGCAATGACGTGATAGGCGGGGGAGGTTGTGTAGGAGAGAACGGCGTCGGCCTCGCCCGAGAGAAAGAGCGCATAGGCCTCGCTCCAGCCCGGCGTGACGGTGACGAGATTGTCGGCCAGATCGGCCCAGAGCGCCTGCGCCCCGTCGCCGTAGACGGCCTTGACCCAGAGTGCGAGGCCCAGCCCCGGCGTCGATGAGCGCGGATCCTGGATCACCACGGCGATATTACTGTCCGCCAGCTCCCGCAGCGAGGCCGGTGCCGCGATGTCGCGGGTCGCGACGAAGGCGAAGGCACCCCAGTCATAGGGAACAAAGGTGTCGTCCTCCCATTCGACCGGCAGGTCGAACTGCGCCTCGACTCCATGCGGTGCGAACAGACCGGTCTCACGGGCGCGCTCCATGAGGAAATTATCGAGTCCGATCACGACA
Source organism: uncultured Rubellimicrobium sp. (assembly GCA_964443055.1). Lineage (GTDB taxonomy): Bacteria > Pseudomonadota > Alphaproteobacteria > Rhodobacterales > Rhodobacteraceae > JADYZU01. The sequence goes on along the minus strand of CAYUBT010000079.1, from coordinate 7,052 downwards.
TCGGCCTCGCTGCGCGCGCCTTCGAGCATCAGCCGCGACAGCAGCGCCGCCCCGTCGCCTGCAGGGACGATGCGCAGGCTGCAGTCGCATTCCGCCTCGAATCCGGCCTGGATCGCCGGACCGGGGCCCCATTCGGTGGCGAAACTGTCGTAGGTATAGACGGTGAGCACCGGATCGTCCGCCAGCGCAGGCGTGGCGGCAAGGGTCAGTGCAGCAAGGATCGTGGCGTGTCTCATCTCGCTCCTCCATTCATGCAAACCGGCGATGGGGTGAGCGGATGCCCTGTCACCTTCCCTCCGCCGGTATTGCCCGGATCAGGTTCAACGGGTCCGCTTGCGCGTCTCAGCCTGTGGAAGGCACCCCGAGGTGGCACCGACAATAGGACTTTGTGCGCTGATGGCAAGTGAGGTGCGAGAAACCGCATGACTCCGAATCCGTCATTGCGAGGAGCCGCAGGCGACGCGGCAACCCGGAGACGTGGGAGGACTGGCTTGCTTCACTTGCGTTCGCAGTGACGAAAGGTGTGACGAATTCGGAGCCCCTGTGAGAAAACCGGTCGGCGGTCGCCGGTGGCCCGGCCCGGTGGTTGAGGCAGAGGCACGGCGAAACCCGCTTGGCGCGCGGGCGGGGCTGGCCTAAAGGTGCGGGCCAGGGAGGTCCGATCATGTCCTTCAACACCTTTGGCCATATCTTCCGCATGACCACCTGGGGCGAAAGCCACGGACCCGCCATCGGCGCGACGGTGGATGGCTGCCCGCCCGGGATCGCGCTGTCGGAATCCGACATCCAGCCGTGGCTCGACAGGCGGCGGCCGGGGCAGAGCCGGATGACGACCCAGCGGCGCGAGCCGGACGAAGTGCGCATCCTGTCCGGCGTGTTCGAGGGAAAGACCACCGGAACCCCGATCCAGCTCATGGTCGAGAACACCGACCAGCGGTCGAAGGATTATGGCGACATCGCCCGGGCGTTCCGGCCCGGCCATGCCGATCTGACCTATCATCTGAAATACGGCCTGCGCGACTATCGCGGGGGCGGTCGTTCGTCCGCGCGTGAGACGGCTTCACGCGTCGCCGCCGGGGCGGTGGCGCGACAGGTATTGCGGGCGCTCGTCCCCGGGCTTTCGATCACCGGCTACATGGTGCGTATGGGCGAGAAGGTGATCGACCGCGCGCGGTTCGACGCCGCGGAAATCACGCGCAATCCGTTCTGGTGCCCTGACCCGGACGTGGTCGCGGAATGGGAAGAGTATCTCGATTTTCTGCGGGGCAAGGACCGCAATTCCGTTGGTGCCGTGGTGGAGGTCGTGGCCTCCGGCGTGCCTGCGGGACTGGGAGCGCCGCTTTATGCCAAGCTCGATTCCGAACTGGCCGCAGCGATGATGTCGATCAATGCCGTGAAGGGTGTCGAGATCGGCGAGGGGATGGCGGCAGCCATGCTCACCGGGCGCGAGAATGCCGACGAGATCACCGGCCACGAGGATGGCCGCCCGGTCTTCGCCTCGAACCATGCAGGCGGCATTCTTGGTGGCATTTCCAGCGGGCAGGATGTGGTCGTCCGGTTCGCGGTAAAGCCTACGTCGTCGATCCTGTCACCGCGCCGGTCGATCCGCGAGGACGGCAGCCCCGTCGATCTGGTGACGAAGGGGCGGCATGATCCCTGCGTCGGCATCCGCGCCGTGCCGGTGGGCGAGGCGATGATGGCGCTGGTGCTGGCCGACCAGCTTCTTCTCGACCGCGCCCAGACCGGGGGCAAGCGCGGGTCTGTCGGGCCGGGGTGAGGTCGGCCTCCGGCCACCGTCATTGCGAGCGCCAGCGAAGCAACCCAGACTCCCAACGTCTCCGGTTTGCCGCGTCGCCTGCACCTTCCCGCAATGACGGGTGCACCCGCACCTACCCGAACGAAAAAGGCCGCCCCGGCAGAGCGGCCCCGGTTCACACCTTGCGGTGCCGATCAGCCGTTCACGCTGTCCTTCAGCGCCTTGGCAATGGTGACCTTGACCACCTTGTCGGCTTCCTTGTGGATCATTTCGCCGGTCGCCGGGTTGCGCACCTGGCGCGCATCGCGCGCACGGCAGGAGATCTTGCCCACGCCGGGCAGGGTGACGGCACCGCCCGCGCTCACCTTGTCGGTGATGATCTTCGCAAGCGCATCGAGCGTCGCGCTCGCCGACTTCTTGTCGCTGCCGGTCGCCTCGGCAAGGGCGGCGACGAGTTGCGCCTTGGTCATCTGATCTGCCATATCCGCTCTCCTGTTGATCCCGGCCTTGGCAGCGCCGGGTTCTGTTGCATCTGGATCGCGCATACCTGCACAAGAAAACGTCAGGCGATGCAAGCGAAAACCGCGACCCACCCCATGGAAAAAGGTGTTTCAGAGGAAAGCCGTCTCTTCAAAGCTACGCAGCTTGCGGCTGTGGATGCGTTCGAGCGGCATCTCGCGCAGATGTTCCATGGCCCGGATGCCGATCCGCAGGTGTCGGGCAACCTGTGTATGATAGAAATCCGAGGCCATGCCGGGCAGTTTCAACTCGCCATGGAGCGGTTTGTCCGAGACGCAGAGCAGCGTGCCGTAGGGCACGCGGAAGCGGTAGCCGTTGGCGGCGATGGTCGCGCTTTCCATGTCGAGGGCAATGGCTCGGCTCAGGCTGAGGCGGTGGACAGGGCCCGACTGGTCGCGAAGCTCCCAGTTGCGGTTGTCGATCGTCGCCACCGTGCCGGTGCGCATGATGCGCTTGAGTTCGAATCCCTCGAGTTCAGCCACTTCGGCCACGGCATCCTGCAGGGCGATCTGGATCTCGGCAAGCGGCGGGATCGGCACCCAGACGGGCAGGTCGTCGTCAAGGACGTGATCCTCGCGCAGGTAGCCATGGGCGAGAACGAAATCGCCAAGGCGCTGGCTGTTCCTCAGGCCCGCGCAATGTCCGACCATGAGCCATGCGTGCGGCCGCAGGACGGCGATATGGTCGGTCGCCGTCTTTGCGTTCGACGGGCCGACGCCGATGTTGACGAGGGTGATGCCGTTCCCGTCCGCGCGCTTGAGGTGATAGCTCGGCATCTGTGGCAGGCGCGCGAGTTCGGGGAGGGGGGCGTCCGGCGTCGTGATCTCGACATCGCCCGGCCCGACGAAGGCGTTGTAGTCGCTGTCGGGATCGGCCAGCGCTTCGCGGGCGTGGCGGATGAATTCGTCCACATAGAACTGGTAGTTGGTGAACAGGATGTGATTCTGGAAATGCTTCGGCTCCGTCGCCATGTAATGCGAGATCCGCGTCAGCGAATAGTCGATCCGCTGTGCGGTGAAGCCTGCCAGCGGGGCCGAGCCGTCCGGGTGGCGCCAGTCCTCGCCATTGACGATCTCGTCGTGGATCGTGGCGAGGTTGGGCACATCGAACATGTCGCGCAGGGTGAAATCGAACGTGCCGTCCTGCGGAACCGTCATGCCGCTTCGCCCGGCCAGTGCGAAGTGCACGGGGATCGGGGTGTTCGAGACGCCGATGAGGATCGGTTCTCCGTGGTTCTTGAGCAGCAGCCCGATCTGCTGTTCCAGATAGTTCCTGAACAGATGCGGTTGCGTGACCGTCGTCGAATAGACGCCCGGCCCGGCGACATGGCCGAAGGAGAACCGCGAGTCGGTGAGCGCCCAGGTGGTGACCGAAAGCCGGATCTCGGGGTAGCAGGCGCGGATGCGGCGCGGGGGGCGACCTTTCCGGACGACCTCGCCGAAGCGGTGGACGAGAAAATCAACTGCCTCCTCATAGAGTTCGACCAGCCGGGTTACCGCCGCCTCCGCATCGGTGAAACTCTCGTGCAGGGCGACTGGCGGCGTGTCGATCAGATCCTCGGTCATGCGTTCTCCTCGAACAGATCGGTCACCTCGAATCGGGTGACGTCGACAAGACCCATATCCGAGATGCGCAGTTCCGGGATCACGACCAGCGCAAGGAGCGAATGCTGCATGTAGGCATTGTTCAGCGTGCAGCCGCAGTCCTCCATTGCTGCGACCATCTCCTGCGCCGCAGCCGCCACTTCGGCTGCGGGCGCGTCGGACATGAGCCCGGCGATGGGCAGCCGGACAAGGGCAAGCTCCTTCCCGTCCTTCCAGACGGTGACGCCGCCGCCGATCTCGCCCAGCCGGTTCGCCGCCGCGGCCATCATCTCGCGGTCGGTACCGACGACGATCATGTGGTGACTGTCATGGGCCACCGTCGAGGCCACGGCCATGCGTCCCCGGTAGCCGAAGCCCGAGACAAAGCCGTTCACCACCTTGCCCGTGGCCCGGTGACGTTCCACGAGCGCGATTCCGCAGACCTCGCCCGTTGCCTGGACGCGGCCTTCGGTGACCGGAAGCTCGAAGGTGAGTGCCCTGGTCGGGGCCTGGTTCTCGACCACGCCGATCACTCTCGCCCGCACGGCATTGGCACCTTCGGGGGCCGTGACGGTGAAGTCTTCGGCGGCCAGCACCTTGCCAAGATGCACGGTGTTGCGTGCCGAGAGAGGCCAGTCGTAGCGCGGGCATTCGACCAGAAGCCGCCCGCCCTCGGCCACCCTCGCCCCCCGCGCGAACACGACGTCGATCGGCAGCTTGCGCAGGTCCGATGTCAGGATCAGATCGGCCCGGCGCCCCGGCGCGATCGAGCCCAGTTCGCGTTCCAGCCCGAAATGCGTGGCGGTGTTGATCGTCGCCATCTGCAGCGCGATGAGCGGATCGCAGCCGCAGTCGATCGCATGGCGGACCACCCGGTTCATGTGGCCGTCATTCACGAGCGTTCCCGAATGGCTGTCGTCGGTGCACAGAATGAAATTGCGCGGATCGAGCCCCTTCTCCGTGACCGCCGTGATCTGGCTTTCGACATCGTACCATGCCGATCCGAGCCGCATCATCGCCCGCATCCCCTGCCGGACATTGGCGATGGCGTCGGCCTCGCCCGTGCCTTCGTGGTCGTCGGCAGGGCCACCGGCCGCATAGGCATGGAAAGGAATGCCGCGGTCGGGGCTCGCATAATGGCCGCCCACCACCTTGCCCGCGCGCATCGTCGCCGCCATTTCGGCCAGCATCTTCGGATCGTCCGCGATGACGCCGGGATAGTTCATCATCTCGCCAAGGCCGATGATGCCGGGCCAGGCCATCGCCGTTTCCACATCCTCCGGGCCGATCTCGAATCCGGTAGTCTCAAGCCCCGGTGCCGAGGGTGCGCAGGAAGGCATCTGCGTGAAGATGTTGACAGGCTGCATCATCGCCTCGTCATGCATCATCCGCACACCGTCGAGACCCAGCACATTTGCGATCTCGTGCGGATCGGTGAACATCGTCGTCGTGCCGTGCGGAATCACGGCGGCGGCAAAACCCGCAGGCGTCAGCATCCCCGATTCGACATGCATATGTGCGTCGCACAGGCCGGGGATCAGATAACGTCCCTCCGCCTCGACGACCTCGGTCCCCTTGCCGATGCAATGGCTCGCATCAGGCCCTACATAGGCAAAACGGCCATCGGCCACAGCCACCTGCCAGCCGTCGAGGATCTCGCGGCTCTGCACATTGACGAGGGAGCCACCACGAATGACAAGATCGGCCGGCGCGCGGCCCGCAGCGACGGCGACCAGACGGGGCGCGGATTCCGCCCAGCTCTTCAACTCTTTCGGTTCCATGGGCCATTTGTTCCAGACCGCGCGCACAAGGCAAGCCCCCGCGCGGCCCCCCGCATGGTCTGTGCCCCGTTTCCATGTCAGACTGTTCCCGCCCGCCAGCCCCGAGTCGCCAGATGCACAACAACGCCCCTGACCACATGCCCGACCTCACGACCATCACGCCCCGGCGTGATCTGGCGACCGTCGCCCCCGGCCGGCGCGAGAAGCTCGAGGGGGGGCGGCGATTCGTCATGCAGTCGGAATTCTCCCCGGCGGGCGACCAGCCGGGTGCCATCGCGGAACTGGCCGCCGGGCTTGACGCGGGCGAGCGCGATCAGGTGCTTCTGGGGGCCACCGGCACCGGCAAGACCTACACGATGGCCAAGGTGATCGAGGCCACGCAGCGCCCGGCGATCATCCTCGCCCATAACAAGACGCTTGCCGCCCAGCTTTACGGCGAGTTCAAGAGCTTCTTTCCCGACAACGCCGTCGAATATTTCGTGAGCTACTACGATTACTACCAGCCCGAGGCCTATGTCCCGCGCACCGACACCTTCATCGAGAAGGAATCGCAGATCAACGAACAGATCGATCGGATGCGCCATTCGGCCACCCGCGCATTGCTGGAACGTGACGACGTGATCATCGTCGCCTCGGTGTCCTGCATCTACGGTATCGGCTCGGTCGAGACCTATTCGGCGATGACCGTCGATCTCTTCACCGGCGAAAGCTACGACCAGAGGCAGGTGATCGCCGATCTCGTTGCCCAGCAATACCGCCGCAATGACGCGTTCTTCGCGCGCGGTACCTTCCGGGTCCGGGGGGATTCGCTGGAAGTCTGGCCGGCGCATCTGGAAGACCGGGCCTGGCGGATGTCGTTCTTTGGTGAGGAACTGGAATCCATTGACGAATTTGATCCGCTGACCGGGGCCAGGACCGATTCCTTCGACCGGATTCGCATCTATGCCAATTCCCACTATGTCACCCCGCGCCCGACGCTGGCGCAGGCGGTCAAGCGCATCCGCGAGGAATTGCGCGTTCGCCTGGGCCAGCTTGCGGACGAGGGCAAGCTGCTCGAGGCGCAGCGTCTTGAACAACGGACCAATTTTGATCTCGAAATGCTTGAGGCCACGGGCGTCTGCGCCGGGATCGAAAACTACTCGCGCTATCTCACCGGCCGTGCCCCGGGAGAGCCGCCGCCGACGCTGTTTGAATTCATCCCCGACAATGCCATCGTCTTTGCCGACGAATCCCACGTCACCGTGCCGCAGATCGGCGGCATGTATCGGGGCGACTACCGGCGCAAGTTCACGCTTGCCGAACACGGCTTCCGTCTGCCGTCCTGCATGGACAACCGGCCGCTCAAGTTCGAGGAATGGGACGCGATGCGCCCGCAATCGGTGTTCGTGAGCGCGACCCCGGCTGCCTGGGAGC
>CAYUBT010000078.1:8870-11895 GCA_964443055.1 uncultured Rubellimicrobium sp. | reverse complement strand
CTCGACGGGGGCGTCGAGCCGCGCGATGCCGCAAAGGCATGGCTCGCTGACCATCCGGACGTGCTCGGCCCCTGGCTCGAGGGCGTGACCACCATCGATGGCGGTGACGCCATGGCAGCCGTCACCGCAGCGTTCGCGAACTGATTCACCGGCCGGGATGGGGGCCCGCCGCCCCGGCCCCCGCTCCTGCCTCCGGTTCTGCTGGCGGCGGGAGCGGGGTGATTGTGGTCCAACCGCTGCGCGGCCCGATCGCGTGACCAGCATCGACCGCCCGCAGCCGACCGTTCAGGCCGATGGCTAACAGCAGCAGGCTGTCTTCACCATGTGCAGCACGGGGTTTGGTCCGGTCAGCGCGTTGGTCCTGATCCACCAGCCCCTGCGCCAGAATCGCTGCGATGCGGCCATGGGTACCCGCTGCAACTTCAGGGTGTCGATCCCGCGCCTTGCGAGACGGGATGGCAAGCGCGTAGCCCACAGGCACCGCTTGTCTGGTAAGGTGATCGAAGAAAACCGCGAGATCGAACGGGTGATCTCCGAGCTGGCCTGATGGCTCAGGATACACGAGCCGGTGCAATTTTCGGACCGGGTGGCAGACCGCAGACGCCAGCACGAACTTCATCTTGCGTTGCCGGACGTCAGCAGGTGGGAGGTTGTTCATCCGTGAGGAACATGACAAGCCCCGTGCGCTATTGTATATGGCCGCTTGACGCAGCCCGGTTCTGCCAGGGGCACGGATTGCGGGATCGCCCCGCCCATTCTGTCAGGGGCATCAGCTCATAACGCGGGGTGTGAAGAGTCGGCCATGAAATATGAGCTGAAACACCTGCGAGTGTTCATCGCCGTCGCGGAAGAACTGAACTTCCATCATGCTGCCGAGAGGCTGGCGATGACCCAGCCCGCCGTCAGCCGCCTGATCAAGGAACTTGAGGAGCGGCTCAACGTCCGGCTTCTGGAACGGACCACCAGAATGGTGCGCCTGACCGAGCCAGGCCGTTATCTGCTCGGGGAAGCGCAGGGAATACTGGACAAGGCAAATGTCGCGCAGGAAAATGTGCGTTCGGTTGCCGCCGGTATGCGCACGACGCTGAGAATCGGCTTCACGACGATCAACGGTCATGCCCTGGTGCCTGATATCATCCGGCATTTCGTCGAGCAGGAGCCCGGCGTCCGCATTGATCTGGTCTACGCGGCCGCCCCGGATCAGCGTGACCGGATCCTGACTGGCGATCTTGACGGCGGCTTCATGGAGGGATCGTTCCAGAGTTCCGAAGTCCAGAGCCGGATGGCCGCCCGCCACAGGCTCATGGTGATCATGACAGCCGATGATCCGTTGGCAGCGAGCGAGGTGCTGTCGGTCCAGGACGTTGCCAGGGCCAGGCTGGTCATCGGCAGGGAAAACGACTGGCCGACGCTCAGGCGCATCATCACCGATGTCTTCCACGGGGCCGGCGAGGTCATGACACCCCATTTCGAGGTTCCGACGCTGACTGCGATTTTCGGGCTTGTCTCGGCGGGTATGGGGGTGACCATATTCTCCGGTGTCCCCAGATTCATGGGTGGCGGACTGGTCGCCCGGCCGCTTATGTCAACTCCGCCCTATCTGGTCGAGACCCATTTCGTCTGGCGCCGCTCCAACACGAACGTGGCACTGAACCGGTTCCGCACTTCGGTCCGGCGCGTCGCCTATGGCTGTCACTACCTGAAGGATGATGAGGATGAGGCCGTGATCGGGGACTGAACCCGGGAACGGGTCGCCACCCCGTTCAAACGCCTCCGGCCCGGGTCGACGAGGTCGGCCTTGCGCCCGGCCAGTCGCCGTTCGCGACGATGGTCATGATCATCTCGTCGATCAGTGCGGCGATGGCCTGAACGGCCCGCGTCGGCGGCCGTGTCGTCCGGTGCACGAGATGGAGCGAGCGCCAGAGTCCGGGCTCCTGAAAGCGGCGGATGGTCAGTTGGCCCGCCATCCGTTCGGCTTCGACCGCGTGAAGCGGCAGAATCGACATTCCGAGACCAAGGCCGACCAATGACTTGATGTTCTTGTATGAATCTATCTCGATCTCTGCCCTGATAACATGCCCGGCCCTGCCGGCCGCCGCAACGAGCATCTGGCGCAACCCATGCGCCGGGCTGGGCAGGATCAGCTTGTTGTCCTGAAGCGCCGTGAAGCTCGTGCAGCCGGTCCCGCCCTTGCCCCCCGCGCTGATGACGACGAGCTCCTCGTCAATGAGACACTGTGCCCGCAGGTCTGGCTCCTTCGGGTCGATGTAGAGAATCGCCAGGTCGATCTGCTCATCCCGCAGCCAGCCGGCGACGAAGCCGCTCATTGCCTCGGACACGGTCAGCCGGATCTTCGGGAAGCGAGTCCGAGCCGTCTTGATCAGCTCGACGGTGAGCTTGTCGCTGATCGTCCCCGGCAAGCCAAGCCTCACGGTCCCCACGGGCTCGCGCCCCATGCCGCGAATTTCGTCCAGTCCACGGGTGTGTTCATCAAGAAGACGCCTTGCGTGACGGGCCAGAGCCTCGCCCGCCTCGGTCGCGACCACGCCGCTGCGCTGCCGGACAAGCAGATGCGTGCCGAGTTCATCCTCGATGTTGCGCAGATGGAAGGACAGTGCCGATTGTGCGACATTCAACTGCCGGGCCGCCTGTGACAGGGAGCCCTGTTCCACCATTTCGAGAAAATAGCGCAGCTGTCTGAGGTCCATGGGCAGCTTTCTTGCATATCTGTTTTCTGGATGGAACAGGCTCAACAGGTATATTCGACTTATGCAGGTTCACAGCCGCCTCCGCACCCGACCCCATCCCGTCAGGACTGGACGGAAAGCCGACGGGAACCCGGCATGGCCATTCCGCTGCCGGAACCGATACTGCCCTCCGGCGCAGCCGAGCTTCGGGGTGGCGTGCCCGCCCGTGTCGGGCAGGCTCCTTCTCAGAGCAGCAGTCTCCGTTGTGCCGGAAGCAGGTTGCCGGATGCGGTTCGCCAATATGCTGACAGCTTTACGTGAACGCCGCGGCCCGTGGT
>CAYUBT010000078.1:0-8770 GCA_964443055.1 uncultured Rubellimicrobium sp. | reverse complement strand
TTTACGTGAACGCCGCGGCCCGTGGTCACCGGCCCGGTTTCGCTACTTCCCGCTCAACAAGGCTCCCGCATCAGGCGCGCACCACCTTCTCGACTTCCATTCCCAGAGCCAGCAGCCGCTCATCCGAACCATGCGGCCCCATGAGCATCACGCTGGTCGGCAGGCCCTCGGAATCCACCCCGTTGGGAATGGCCAGTGCGCAAAGATCAAGGGCGTTGCCCAGGCTCACATTGCGCAGGGCCAGCCTGTTGATCCGATAGAATAGCGCATCATCTCGTTCCAGAGGAGCCACCGCCGGCGCGGTGATCGGTGTGGTCGGCAATACCAGAAATCCGTCCCCGAGCTGCTCGAGCAGCTCAAGATGCAACCGGCGGCGCTCGCGCTGGATGATCAGGACGTCGCGGGCGCTCATCTGCTTGCCGCCGAGGATTCGATGAACGACACGATTGTCGATCTCGGAAACAGCATCGCTATCCACGAACTGCGCATACTCGACATAGGCCTCGGCGGCGACGAGGTTGCCGTGGCGCTCGGTCAGGTCGGCGATCTCCGACAACGAGACAACGGGCTTGTGGAGCACATTTCCTCCAGCCTGCCGGATCGCAGCCAGGCTGGCTTCGAAATTGGCCGCAACAGCGCGTTGCAGGTCATCGCAAACCAGGTTTGTCGGGCAGGTCAGCGTCACCTCGGGCAGGCGGACCGGCCAGATGTGCGATGCTCCGGCGGCGGCGCCGGCAAGCTGCCTGAATATCAGTGCGCAATCCTCGACCGAACCCGCCAGCGGCCCTATGGAGTCCATGGATCTCGAAAGCGGGAGCATACCCGTGGTATCAATCAGCCCGGTACTGGTCTTCAGGCCGACAACGCCGTTGAATGATGCAGGCACACGTATGGAGCCGCCGGTGTCGGTTCCGATCGAGGCAGCGGCAAGGCCGGACGCCACAGCAACGGCCGATCCGGACGATGACCCTCCGGGGGCGCGCCTCGTATGCGCATCAACAGGATTGAGCGGTGTTCCGAAGTGGGGATTCAGGCCGAGCCCCGAATATGCAAGCTCCGACGTATTCACCTTCCCGAGCGTGACCATCCCGCTGGATGACAGTCGGGTGACGGCCGCCGCATCTTTCGTCGCCGCGGGGTTTCTGGCCATGATCGTGGAGCCGGCAGTGGTTACCGTCCCCTCGATATCAAACAGATCCTTCCACACGATCGGCACGCCGTCGACATTCGACAACGGGCATCCTTCCGCATAACGAAGGTCGGATGCCCGTGCTTCCCTCATGGCACGCTCGGACAGAACCGTGATGAACGTGTTTGTATTCCTGGTGGAGTAGATGCGCTCCAGAAGGAATCCGGCCAGTTCCGATGGCCTTGTGCGGCCTGACCGGAATTCCTCTGTCATGCAAGATACACCGGATCTGACGAGAGCAGACAGCCCGTCCATGACGTATCCTTGAAGTTGAAGGCCGTGAACTTTCACGGCCGGGTCATGACGGCATGGCACCCCGCCAGGGAGGGGTGCCATGCGCTTCAGGCTCGCATCGTCTGCCGCAGCGTTTCCGTTCCGGACATGTCGATCGTCCAGCCATAACCATCGTCGACCGGGGTCAGCACGACGCCGTAATCGTCGCGGGCATGATCGACGGTGATGAAGCCGTCAAGGACGTCATCGAGCACCCGCCAGGGCTCCCGGTCGAGCGGATCCCCATAGCCGCCCCCGGTCGGCGAGTAGTAGCTGACCACGTCACCGGGCCTTGTCATCAGGCCCGAGAACTTGGATGGGTAGCTCTTCATCTCGCCGCTGTGGATGTTGTGGACCTCAACCTTGCCGCCTGAGCCCGGCTTGCCGCCGAAGATGCCCCAGGGCGCGTCCTCGTGCCGGTCGCTTTCATGGGTCATGAAGCCGGACCCGAGATAGCGCTGGGACTTGACCACCCCCGCCCCGCCGCGGAACCGGCCCGCGCCGGGAGGCGCATCGTCGCGCACCTCGTAGCGGTCGCAGATCAGCGGCAGGTTCATTCCAAGATCCTCGAGCGGGTTGTTGCGCGTGTTGCGCATCAACTCCTCGACCGTGTCCGGTCCGTCCGATTGCGGGCGCCCGCCCATGGCGGCCTCGTTGACTTCAAGGAAGACCCAGTAATCCCCTCCCTCGCGAACACCCGAATATGAGGCAAAGGACAGGACCGCCGCGCTGCCCGCCACCGCCTTGTCCGGGACGACCGGCGCGAGCGCCTTGATGATGAGATCGCACAGGCGCTGGATCTGGGCAAAGCGCGCCTCGGCCGCCACGGGAAAGATCGGGTTGAAGATGCTGCCCCGGGGCGAGGTCACCTTGACCGGCCGGAATGAGCCCTCGTTCTGCGGGATGTCCTCCTCATGGGTGTAAGTGTCCATCAGCAGAGCACGGAAGGCGAAGAAGCAGGCAACCTTGGTCGAGCCCTCGAAGGGCACGTTGAAGGCGGTGGGCACCTGGTCCGAGGACCCGGTGGTGTCGACCTCGACCCCGTCGCCGCGCACACGGACCGTCACCTTGAGCGGCAGGTTGACCCCGCGATTGCGGCCGTCGTCGTCAAGGAAGCCTTCCGCGACATAGTCGCCATCGGGGATTTTCGCGATCTCGCGGCGCAGCATGTTCTCGGTATAGTCCATGAGCTGCCTGCATGCCTGCTGGACGGTCTCCTTGCCGTAATTCGCAAAGAGCTCCTCGAACCGCCGCACCCCCAGCCTCGCCGATGCGATCTGCGCCTCGAGATCGCCCATGACCAGGCCAGGAACACGGGTGTTGCCCTTGATGTAGTTCCAGACATCGTCGTTGCGCTTGCCCTCGATGAAGAGCCGGACCGCATTGAACAGCATCCCCTCGGCGAAGACGTCGGGAATGTCGATCACGAGGCCGGGCGTTGCCGCACCGATGTCGACATGGTGCGCGGTGTTGGCAGAGAAGCCGACCAGGTCCCCTTCGTGGAACACGGGCATGATGATCCCGATGTCGGGCGAATGGCTCGCCCCCAGATAGGGGTGATTGTGGATCACCACGTCGCCCGGCTTCCATGCACTCAGCGGGATGGATTGGGCGATGCCCCGCAGATATGCGGGCAGCGAGCCGATATGCATAGGTGTCGAATCGGATTCGCAAAGCGTGTTGAAGTCCAGATCGAACAGCCCGGCACCCAGGTCCTGGCTTTCGCGGATGATGGACGAATAGCTCATGCGGTAGAGCACATTGCCCATCTGCTCGGCGATCGAATGCAGCGCTCCGCCGATGACCTGGAGCGAGATCGGATCAATTTCCCTGGCCATGTCTGTCACTCCTCTCAGATGCTGCGGACGATGAGTTCGCCATGGGCCATGACGGTTGCGCGATGCCCCAGGGGAACGAGAGTTGTCGAATTGTGCTGCAGGATCAGTGCGGGCCCCTCGATGACGTCGTTTGCCAGCAGCAGGCCGCGGTCATAGCGCGGGGTATCCACCGTGGTTCCGTCATCAAAGGTGGTCGGGCGCACATACATCCGCGCCGACTGCGGATTGGTCTCCCCCCGCTCGGCAAGAACGGGCAGTGCAAGCGAATCGACCTCGATCGTCGCGATCATGCGCAGGGTGACGATCTGAACGGACTGATCGCGGGATGCATGGCCGTAGTCCTGCATATGCTCGTTGTAGAAGTTGTCGATCACGGTCTCGGCCGCCGCGCGGTCAAACGGGCCGGGCGGCACTTCAGCGCGCAGCTCGAAGCCCTGGCCGACATAGCGGCACTCGCCGAAGATGCGGTATTTCGCGAGGGAAGGATCGGCCCTGTCGTCGCGAATCTGCGCCTCGGCTTTCCTGCGCAGATCGGCCAGCACCGCGTTCACCCGGTCGAAATTTGCCGGGTTTTCAGGGTCGAGCGTTACGAACAGCGACTGAGTGAACTCGTATTGCAGGTCAGTGACCAGCATCCCCGTGGCGGCCATGATGCCCGGTTCGGTCGGAACGATCACCTCTTCGGCACCGATGGCCCTGGCCAGCGAGAGCGAATGCAGCGGGCCGGCGCCGCCAAAGCCCATCAGCGAGAAGCCGCGCGGGTCGATTCCCTTCGCAACCGAGTTGGCGTTGATGGCGAGTGCCATGTTGTTGTTGACGATCTTGAGGACGCCGAGCGCCGCCTCCCTGACCGAGAGTCCGAGCTTGTCGGCGATATGCTCCCTGATCGCCTTTTCCGACAGGCTTCCGTCGATCTTGAGGTCACCGCCGAGGAACTGCTCCGGGTCCAGCCGGCCCAGCACCACCTGCGCGTCGGTCACCGTGGGCTCCGTTCCGCCCTGCGCGTAGCAGGCCGGCCCCGGGACCGATCCTGCCGAGCGCGGCCCGACGCGGAATGCCCCGCCGGCATCTATATAGGCGATCGAACCGCCGCCTGCGCCGATGGCGTTGATGTCGATCATGGGCACGAGGACCGCCAGGCCTGCCGTTTCGGTGTCGCGCGGATTCTTGATCCGCAGCTCGCCGTTCTGGATCACCGAGATGTCGGCCGAGGTGCCGCCGATGTCGATGGTGATGACATTCTGGCGACCGCAGCTCTCGCCGGTCCAGCGGCCGCCGATCACCCCGCCTGCGGGGCCCGACAGCAGGAGCGAGATCGGCTGTTCGGTCACGGCCTCGACCGTCGAGATGCCGCCGTTCGACTGCAGCATCCGCACCTGCCCCGTGACGCCGCTGGCAGCGAGACGGCCGGTGAGCTTGGCCAGATAGGCGGCGGTGCGCGGACCGATATAGGCGTTCATCGCGGCAGACGAGAACCGCTCGTATTCGCGCATCGTGTTCACCACCTCTGCCGAAGCGCAGATGAAGGCATCCGGCAGGAAGGATTTCACGATCTCCTTGGCGCGCTGCTCGTGCTCATCGTTCAGGAACGAGAACAGGAAGCCGATGACCACGGCATCCATCCCGCGCCTGGCGAGAAGCTCGGCCGCCTCCTTCACCTCGTCCTCGGCGAGCGGCACCATGATTTCGCCGGTCGGCGGCATGATCCGCTCCGTGATCGACAGGCGGTCACGGCGCCGGATCAGGGGCTTCGACTGCCACGGAACATCGAATTGCAGGGAGAAGTTGTGCGGGCGCTTGTGACGCGCCATGTGGAGGATGTCGCGAAAGCCGCGGGTCGTGAGCATTCCCACCTTCGCACCGTCGCGCTCGATCACCATGTTCGTCGCGACCGTCGTTCCGTGGAACACCTGCTCCACCTCGCCTGGAGCGACGCCGGCGATCTGGCAGACCTTCAGCACGCCCTGAACCACCCCCTCGGACTGGTCATGCGGTGTGCTGGGAACCTTCGTGACATGCACTTCACGGTGGCCGTTCCGGTGCACGTTCTCAAGGACGATGTCGGTAAAGGTACCGCCGACGTCAACCCCGACTCGGATCATGTTGTTGCTCCCTTGCTGGTGGCTCTGCAACGGCTTCCGGGCAGCGCGCTCTTGCGCCACATCATGCCCGAGGCCAGCCAGTCGACCCACGATGGGGACAAGCTACGACCGGCTGCGGGCAGAGTGAAATTCCGTTTCCGGCAGCTTTGATAAACATATAATATTTATGCCGCCGGGGACTGGCTTCCGGCACGCTGGCGCGCGATCGTCGTTGCCTGGCCGTCTGCCATCGGGCCGGGATGCCATCATGGGTAGCGGTCACATTGCCCAGGACCGGCGATGCGCCGGTGGCGGTGTTCTCACCGCTTTCCATCGTGCAGGCAGTGAGCAGGGACAGGGTCGCGATGGCGGCGCAGGCAGCGGATTTCCAGATCTTCAATCCCCCCAATCAGGACTGGCATCACCGGTTCCAGCGGAGGAGCGCCAGCGCATCGCCCGCGACATCAACGACAATATCGGCGTGCAACTCATGGGCGCGCTGCATTCGCAGGGCGAAGGGCGCAAGAACCTGATGATCCGCGAGGGACGGACCGACCTGTGCCGGTGCCGGTGTGGTTGCAGAAGTCTGTGTGTGAGCGCAGGTTTCCATTTCCCCGTCGGGTTCATGCCACGCGTTCGATCTCGGCAGGGCCGAGGGCGTCATGTCGGATGGCATCATGGATTAACGCACCGAGAAGCTCACATCTCACCAGGCCATTGCAGTCTGCAGACGGCCGGAATGGCCGATACCCCCTGTTCAGGGGGGGGGTGCGCAGCCCAGGTGAAGTCGGCCAGCCACTTCCGGTCCGGGCGTTCCGCTTCTTGATCCCGATCAAGGACTCGCCGGTTCTCTTGAAGCGTTGGCGTTCATCGGCCCGAAGTCAGCGATCATCGACCGTTCGCCTTCGTCCCGAGGCTTTCTGCGCCGTTCTGGCCGCACTTTCAACGCGTTCTGCCACATTAGCCGCTGGGAAGGACCAGATGCCGGGACTGAACACTTGGTAATTTTTCGCTCATGAACACGACAATGGCTCATCCCCCAACCCCATTCCCCACGACTGATCGTTAGTCTTCGCCTACGGATGGGCCGTCACCGCATGGAGGAGAATACCGTGAAAGCTGCAGGCAACATGATCGCGGGCGCAGCCGTTGCTCTCACCATTCTGCCGGCGTCGGCCCACGAGGCTCCGGTCTCGTTCGAGGGGTTGCCACTGCTGGCAGATGTGGCACCCGATGCCGTCCGGATCAGCCCGCATGTACCGAATATGGGAGCACATTGGGCACGTGCCGATGATCTGCCCACAGGGCCCATCTATTGCGAAATCGAGGGCCATGTCGTTTGCGTGGAATACATGTTCACGATGGAAGACTTTGAATCCGGCACTGACTGGCTTGCCCTGCTTCCGGGAATCGAGACGCCTCCCATCAGTCATATAGATATCGAGTTCAAGGCCGAGGGAATCGAACCCAACCCGGTTCCGCTCTATCAGCTTCATATCTATTTTGCCGGGACGGACCTGCTTGATCAGCACTGATATACGCGCCGTGGATGGCGTGCCCCGACAGCCAGACCATGACGCGCGGGCTGACCGGGGTCGTCCTGCTCCGATCCCGCCCGGGCGATGGCAATGAAAGAGCCTTCGCGCACCATCGCCGTCACGGCACTGGTCGGCGTGTTCGTGGCTCTCGCGACAGGCGTCCTTTGCGATCTTGCAACCCGTGTGCTGCCGACCCATGCGGAACAGGCCACCATCCTCGGGCGTGACACGCATGAGACCATCCTGCCGAACCTTGCCATGCGAACACGGACATTCGCTTCGATCCACCGCATTGTCGTGGCGGGTGAGGACGGAATCCCGTTCACCATTGATGCGCCGAAGGCGCTCCATGATCGGGCGCTGTCGGGCTTGCTGGCGATGGAGGGAACGTCCGTGAACATCCGGCGTTCTGTTCTTTTCGGCAAGCCGGTGGAACTCGAAATCATCGAGCGCCCGCTGGTCGATCTTGGTGATTTTCCGGCGCTTGGCCGACTATTTGACACAACCGAAAATGAAACTCCGGCACGGGCATCAGTCTATGACTTACGTCTGCCATACCTTCTCAGTGTCGGGGGGATCGCAATGCTCGGGCTCATGGCATGGATAATGATCCGGCTGCCGCGCAAGGAACAGTTCGTCTGGCCGCTCTTCAGTGGCGGGATGGCGGTGTCGGCCGCGCTCGGCATATGGTGGTGGGCGGCCTGATCCTGTCCGTCATGCCCGATAGCGGTCAAAGGTCCGATCGAACCCCAATTCCGCGATTACCTCGGCAATCTGCGTGCGCAGCCAGACATGCTCGGGGTGACTGTCGAGACGCGGGTGCCAATACATGCCGATCTTCTGCACCCCGAGATCGACCGGGGGTCTCAGCACGAGCAGATCGAGCCGCGCCGCGACCGCCTCGGCAAACTGGCAGGGTATGAGTGCGGCGACATCTCCGGCATGTGCGGCAACGGCCACGGCATGAAAATGCGGAAGTGTCAGCGACACGCGCAAATCCTGTCCTCGCGCACCCGCTCCATCCAGCACACAGCCGCTTTCCCCGCCATCCTGCGAGTAGACGGCAAAGCTCAGCGCATCGAACATGTCGCGGGACAATATATCTCCCGTGGACAAGGATGCCCCCTCGAGTTTCGGATGCCCCTTGCGCAGGGCGACGACAAAGACGGAGCGGAACAGAGGCTGGCCGGAAAGGTCGGAGGGAGCATAGGCTTCCTCCTCGAAAGCCAGGTCCGCAAAACCACTTTGCAGTAACTGCAGCGTATCGCCCCTGGCATTGTCGAGGAAGCCCAGTTCGACACCGGGCGTCATCCGGGCAAGCCACGCCGACAAGGACGGCATGAACAGCACTGAGAAGAAATCTGCGCCAAGCAGGCGGAACCGTCGGCTCATGGCGTTGGGATCAAAAGGAAGACGCGGGGCCAGTCCCTGTTCGAGCGTCGCCATGGCCGATTGAACATAGGTACCGATCTGGAGCGCCTTGGCCGTCGGCTGCATCTGCCGCCCGTGGCGCAGGAACAGCGGATCGTCCAGAAGCGTTCTCAGCCGCGCCAGAGCGGAACTCACCGCGGGTTGGCTGAGACCGATCCGCTGTCCGGCCGCCGTCACGCTGCGCTCCCTGAGCAATGCGTCGAAGACGCGGATGAGGTTGAGATCCAGAGCATTGAAATTCATGTCGTGAATAGTTGCTATAAGTTCATTTGATTTCAAGATGAAGATATTGTCCGCTAGACTCCCCGGAATCGTGCTGAAGAGGGGATGGGCAGTGGACAGCGAGGCGCTTGAGGTTGTGGGCAGCCTCTATGCCGCCGCAACCGGCGAGGAAGGCTGGAACGATTTTCTTTGTCGGCT
>CAYUBT010000077.1:7163-12024 GCA_964443055.1 uncultured Rubellimicrobium sp. | reverse complement strand
CTATGCCCGGCACGCACGGCGCATCGGCCGCGCGCTCATCACCCATTGCGAGGAAGCGGCGCGTGATGGGCGTCACGTCACGGTGCGTCTCTATACGAACGAGAAGATGACCGACAATCTCGCGCTCTATCCGCACCTCGGCTATGCCAAGACGGGGCGGCGGATCGAGGACGACTTCGCGCGGGTCTATTTCGAGAAACGGCTGTGAGGCCCGGGCACCGAACGCCCGTCGCAGTGAGGCTCACAACCTCCCCTGAACCATTGCGATGACTCCGAACGGAGTCACGGGCGGGCTTGATGGACATTCAGTCCGCGAGGGTCTTCCGCCCCCGTCATTGCGAGGCGGCGAAGCCGACGTGGCAAGCCAGAAACTGGGGGAGTCTGGCTTGCTTCGCTCACGTTCGCAATGACGAGAGAGACGGCGGCCCCCCAAACGAAAAACGCCGCCCCGGGGGGGGCGGCGTTTTCATCGTCAACAGCGAAGGGGTTCAGAACCCCAGACCCGCATATTTGTTCTTGAACCGCGACACGCGACCGCCCGTATCCATGAGCTTGGTGCCGCCACCCGTCCAGGCCGGATGCGACAGTGGGTCGATGTCGAGCGCGAGCGTCTCGCCCTCGTTGCCCCAGGTGGACTTCATCTGCACCTCGGTGCCGTCGGTCATGCGGACGGTGATGAAGTGATAATCGGGATGGATATCTGCCTTCATCTCACTGATCCTTCGGCTTGAAGTTGGTGACTTCGTCGATCCGGGCCGACTTGCCGAGGCGGTCGAGCAGGTAATAGAGCTTCGAGCGGCGCACCTAGCCCCGGCGCACGACGGAGAACGAATCGATATTTGTAGAATAGAGCGGGAAAACACGCTCCACCCCCTCGCCGAACGAGATCTTGCGCACCGTGAACGAGGCGGCGATGCCGTTGCCGTGCTTGCGGGCGATGCAGACGCCTTCGTAGTTCTGCACCCGCGAGCGCGAGCCCTCGGTCACCTTGTAGCCGACGCGGATCGTGTCGCCGGCCTTGAAATCCGGAATATCCTTGCCAAGGGCGGCGATCTGTTCCGCCTCGAGTTCAGCGATCAGGTTCATCTGACGCTCCTTCATCTGCCTGCGGTTCGTTCCGCAGAGGTCTGTGCCCCCGAGAGCTGTGGTCTTCATCCGGGTCCATGTCGCGTCCCGTGCGATATGCCCGCCACAGATCGGGTCGGCGTTCCTGTGTCAGCCTTTCGGCCATGGTCCTGCGCCAGGCTGCGATTTCGGCGTGATGCCCGGACAGAAGAATGTCCGGTATTGCACGTCCGTCCCAGACCGCAGGCTTCGTATACTGGGGGTGTTCGAGGAGACCTTGCGAGAAGGACTCCTCCTCCACCGACCCCTGATTCCCGAGCACGCGCGGTATAAGGCGCAAAGTCGCATCGAGCAAGGCCATTGCGGCGATATCGCCACCGGTCATGACAAAGTCGCCAAGGCTCACCTCTTCGGCACCCGTGGCTTCGATCGCACGCTCGTCCAACCCTTCGAACCGGCCGCAGATCAGCGTGACGCCGGGCCCCGTGGCGAACCGTGTGGCCATCTCCTGACTGAAGAGCTTGCCCCTTGGCGACAGATGGATGAGCGGCGCGTCCCCTGGCCCACCTTCCTGCGCCGCGCGGATCGCTTCGGCCATCACGTCCGGTCGCAGCACAAGTCCCGGCCCTCCGCCCGCAGGCGTGTCGTCCACCTTGCGATGCGGGCCGATGCCGAAGTCGCGGAGGTCGAAGATGTCCAGCCGCCAGATCCCGTCCGCCAGCGCACGCCCGGTCAGGCTCTCGCCCAGAATGCCCGGCCAGGCGCGCGGCACCAGAGTGATGACCCGCGCCTCCCAGGGAGCGGCCCCGCTCATGTCTCTTCCGGTGGATCGACGACCAGCCGCCCGGCGGCAATATCGACTACCGGCACCACGGCGCGGGTGAAGGGAAGCAGCCGCGCCTCCGCGCCCGGCTGCACGATCTCGATCAGGTCTCCCGCACCATGATTGAGAACGGCCTTGATCCGCCCCAGCACCGCACCGCCGGGATCGACGGCCTCGAGCCCGATCAGGTCGGCATGGTAATATTCTTCGTCCCCCGGATCGGGCAGCCGCGCGCGGTCGGCCCAGAGCCGTTCACCCTTCAGCGCCTCGGCCTCTTCCCTGGCGGAAATTCCCTCGATCCGGCAGACGAGCGCCCCGGGTGCCGAGCCGGTGACGACGAGGACCGGAAAGACCCGGCCTCCGTCTGCACGCAGGGGGGTGTAAAGCGCGATGTCGGCAGGTTCGGCGCAGAAGCTGCGCACCCGCACCTCGCCTCTCACGCCAAACGCCCCGGCGATCTGGCCGACGACGATTTCGCGCTCGCCCATCTCTTCACCTTCGCCCAAATACCCTGCGGGGGATCCGGGGGGCGCAAAGCCCCCCGGGTGGCTCATTCAGCCGCGGATTCGGCAGTCTCGGCCGCTTCGGCGGGGGCAGCAGTTTCGGCAGGTGCAGCGGCCTCGGCGGACTGGGCCGCGCGCTTCTCGGCGCGGTCCTGCGCGGCCTTGCCCGGAACGGCCTTCTGCGGGTTGTTGCGCTCTTTCTTCGGGCGCAGGCCGGCGGCTTCAAGGAAACGGGCCACGCGGTCGGTCGGCTGGGCGCCATGGCTCAGCCAGTATTCGATCCGCTCGACATTCAGCTTCACGCGGTTCTCGTCGTCCTTGGGCAGGAGCGGCGCATAGGTGCCGAGCTTCTCGATGAAGCGGCCATCGCGCGGCATGCGCGAATCGGCGGCGACGATCGAATAGAACGGGCGTTTCTTGGACCCGCCACGGGTAAGCCGGATCTTCATGGCCATGCTGTTTCTCCTTGAATGGCGCTTGAGTTGGTAAACGGGGTGCGGATGTCCGGCCCCGTCAAGATTGATGTCCTTCGTGGTGCTTGATCACTTCCTGGATGATGAAGGACAGGAACTTGCGGGCGAAATCGGGATCGAGGTCGGCCTCGTCGGCAAGGCGGGTGAGCCGGGCGATCTGCGCCTCCTCGCGCACGGGATCGGCGGGGGGCAGTCCGTGTCGGGCCTTGAGCCGCCCGACCGCCTGCGTATGGGCGAAGCGTTCGGCCAGCGTGAAGACGAGAATCGCGTCGAGCCGGTCGATCGACTCGCGATGATCGGCCAGAAGGGCCGCCGCGCGGGTGGCCTCGTCAGGGTCGGGGCGGGGCAGGGTCATTTTTTCCTCATCAGCCCGGCCAGGCCCGAAGGAAGATTCCCCCCGCCCAAGCCCGGCAGTCCGCCGCCGGATTTCAGCGCGTTGGCCGCTGCCTGCAGCGCCGCCGGGTCCATCTGCCCGGGGTCGGGCACCCCGCCCTTGCCCATCATCTGCTGCACGGCCTGGCGCATCATGCCGCCCCTGGACTGCCGACCCATCTTCTTCATGACATCGGCCATCTGCCGGTGCTGTTTCAGGAGCCGGTTGAGTTCCGAGACCTCAAGTCCCGCGCCCGCAGCGATACGCCGCTTGCGGCTGGCCTGAAGGAGTGCCGGATTGGCACGCTCCTGCCGGGTCATGGAGTTGATGAGCGCGATCTGGCGGCGCAGCATGTGGTCGTCGAGCCCCGCCTCGGCCATCTGGCCCTTCATCTTGCCGACACCGGGCAGCATCCCCATCAGCCCCTCGACGCCGCCCATCTTCATCATCTGTTCGAGCTGCATCTTCAGGTCGTTCATGTTGAAAAGGCCCTTCTGGAACCTTTTCATCATCCGTTCGGCCTGTTCGGCCTCGAAGACTTCCTGCGCCTTCTCGACCAGCGCGACGATGTCGCCCATGCCGAGGATGCGGCCCGCGATCCGCGAAGGGTCGAAGACCTCGAGTGCATCGGTCTTCTCGCCCAGGCCCACGAACCGGATCGGCTTGCCGGTGATCGCCCGCATCGAGAGCGCGGCCCCCCCGCGCCCGTCGCCGTCCATCCGGGTGAGGACGACGCCGGTCACGCCGATCTTGTCGTCGAATTCGGTGGCGACATTGACCGCATCCTGCCCGGTCAGCCCATCGACGACCAGCAGGGTTTCACGCGGGTTCACCGCATCGCGTACTGCCGCCGCCTGGGCGATCAGTTCCTCGTCGATATGCAGCCGGCCTGCCGTGTCGAGGAAATAGACATCATAGCCGCCCATCGCTGCCTGCGTGCGTGCGCGTTTGGCGATGGCGACCGGATCCTCGCCCTTGACGATGGGCAATGTATCGACGCCGATCTGCGCGCCAAGGATCTGCAGTTGCTCCATCGCCGCCGGACGGTTGGTGTCGAGTGACGCCATGAGCACGCGCTTGCCCTCGCGCTCCTTGAGGCGGCGGGCGATCTTCGCGGTGGTCGTCGTCTTGCCCGAACCCTGCAGCCCGACCATGAGGATCGGCGCGGGCGGGCTGTCGATCTTGAGCGCGGTGGTTTCCTCGTCGCCGCCAAGGACCCGGACGAGTTCGTCATGGACGATCTTCACCACCTGCTGGCCTGGCGTGACCGATTTCGTCACCGCCTGGCCGGTGGCCTTGCGTCCGACCGCCTTGATGAAATCGCGCACGACCGGCAGCGAGACGTCGGCCTCGAGCAAGGCCACCCGCACCTCGCGCAGGGCGGCCTGGACATCGGCTTCGGAAAGCGCGCCCTGCTTCGTCAGCCGGTCGAGAACGCCGCCCAGCCGTTCGGAGAGAGATTCGAACATCGCGCTCTTCCTTTCCCATCCCGGCCCGACGGCCTGCGCCAAACACGAACGCGCCCGCGGGCGCATCTGCGCTGACGGACGGCGATCCCCGGAACGGCCCAAGGACCGGAAGGCCGAGGCTCTCCGGTGTGCGTTGCGCGGTTACGCGTGCGGAG
>CAYUBT010000077.1:0-7063 GCA_964443055.1 uncultured Rubellimicrobium sp. | reverse complement strand
TGGCTGCGTCTCCTCGCAATGACGGGATTCGCGGGAACCTTGCGGACCGGATGCCTGTTCGAGGTCATCACATCCGTTCAGGGAGGGATATGAACTTCATTGCAACATGCGTCCGGAGCCCGGGAGGGCCGACCGCGTTTGACAAAGGCGGGCCTCACGCTACTGTCAGCTCTCTGCTTCGCAGCTTCACCCCGGATCGCATCAGGACCACGATGTTCCGTATTTGCGCCTGCCCGAGCCTTTTGCAGCCGCCGCATGCGGCTCTGTCCGTGCGCTGCCGCGCACGTGTGCGCATTTGAGCGGCTCGGTCGTCCTTCTCAACCTCGCCGGCGCGGTGGCGCTGATGCTCTATGCCACGCGGCTGGTGAAGACCGGGGTCGAACGCGCCTATGGTCATGTCCTGCGCCAGAAGCTGCGTGCGACGATGCGCAACCCGTTTTCGGCGGTGCTGACGGGCACCGCGCTTGCCATCGCGCTGCAGAGTTCCACGGCGGTGACCTTGCTGGTGGGATCTTTTGCTGGGTCCGGGATCGTCTCCGGGCTTGCCGGACAGCTCGCCGTGCGCGGGGCCGAGATCGGCTCCGCGCTGGTGGTGAAGCTGCTGACCTTCGACCTGTCGCTTCTGGTGCCGCTGTGTCTGGTGACCGGCACGTTCCTCTTCATGGGGTCCGACCGCCGTTCCTGGCAGCAGAACGGGCGGATCATCGTCGGCGTGGGCCTCCTGATCCTGTCGCTGCGCATGATCGGCGAATCCTCCGAGCCTCTGCGTGACAGCCCGCTGCTGCCGCAGATCCTCGATTATTTCTCGCATGATTCCGTCACCGCCTTTCTGATCGCGGCGGCAATCACCTGGGCGTTCCAATCGTCCATAGCGGCGGTGCTGCTGATGGCGACTCTGGCCGGACAGGGGATCATCTCGCATGAATTGGGGATCATCCTTGTCCTTGGTGTGAACCTCGGCTCCTCGATGATCGCGCCGATGCTCACGCGCGGGGCAGAGCCCGGGGTGCGGGTCGTGCCCGTCGGCAACCTCCTGATGCGCGGCATGGGGTCGGTCATGATGCTGGCCCTGATGATGATCTTCCGTCCCGATCTGGGCTTTCTGGGAGCAGATGCAGGCGAGCGGATCGTCCACGCCCATATCCTCTTCAACGTCATCATCATGTTGCTGGGCGTGCCCCTGGCTGGTGTCGTTTATCGCACATCGGAAATCATGGTGCGTATGACCGGCACCCCCGAAGAGGCCAAGGTCGAGGAGGTCGCCACTTTCACCGCATTGGATGAAACCGCCCTCGACAACCCGCCACAGGCCATCGCCAATGCCACCCGCGAAGTCGTGCGTATCTGCGAGACCGTGGAAATCCTGCTCTCGGGCATCATTCACCTGTATGAAGATGCCGACGAGGCCAAGATCGCCGCCTTTGCCGCGCTTGATGATCAGGTCGATAATCGCCACGCGGCGGTAAAGCTCTATCTGGCCCGCGTCACCCGTAACGAATTGTCGGACGAAGACGCCTTGCGTACACAAGAATTGCTGGGGGCCTGTGTCCGGCTCGAACAGGTGGGCGATATCATCGTGCGCAACATGCTGGTCCATGTGCGCAAGAAGATGGAACTGGGCCTGTCCTTCGCCCCTGAGGGCTGGCGCGACCTGACCGCATTTCATGCCGCCGTGCTGGCCAATGCGCGGATGGCGTTTAACGTGCTGGTGTCGCATGACATTCAGACCGCATGGCAGTTGGTCAAGGAAAAAGACCGGCTCCGCGACCGTGAAAAGGCCATCAGCCAGGCCCATTTCCTGCGCCTGCGTGACGGCACGTCGCAATCAATCGAGACCAGTTCGATCCACCTCGACACGATCCGCGATCTCAAGCAGATCAACTCCCTGCTGACCTCGATGGCCTATCCTGTGCTTGAGGAGCGCGGGCTGCTGTCCTCCTCGCGGCTGCGGGACCTCAAGGAAGAGGAATAGTCGCCCGCTTGCGCCCACGTCCGGGCCATATGCGACACGGCTTCTTGCATTGAAATCCCGCGATGCCTGGCCCATGCTGCATCCCATGACCCCCGAACGGCATCGCAAACTGAAGGCCCGTCTGCACCGGCAGATCGCGATATTGCGCGGGCGCAATGTGCGGCTTGACCGGTTTCTCGACTGGATCGAGGACGACCGGACACGCATCTACCGCGTGCCGCTCGCCATCCTGCTGATCATCGGCGGGGTCCTGTCGTTCCTGCCGGTGCTCGGCCTGTGGATGATGCCGCTCGGCATCCTGCTTCTGGCGCTGGACCTCCCGCTCCTGCGCGGGCCGGTCACACTGCTGACGATCCGCTTCCGCCGCCGCATGGGGCGCTGGCTGCACCGGCGCAACCGGCTGGGCTAGCGCCACCTGGCCAGGGGCGGCAGACTCATCAGCACGGCATTGGCGTCATGGCCGGTTGCAAGGCCGAATTTGGTGCCCCGGTCGTAGACAAGGTTGTATTCGGCATAGAGTCCGCGATGGACGAGCTGGGTCTCCCTGTCCGCGTCGCTCCAGTCCGTCAGCCGCCGCCGCTCCGCCAGTGGCAGCCACGAGGCCAGAAAGGCACGCCCCATGTCCTGGATCATGGCGAAATCCGCCTCCCAGTCGCCGGTGCAATGGTCGTCAAGGAACACGCCGCCCACCCCGCGCGCGCGGCCGCGATGGGGGATGAAGAAATATTCGTCGGCCCAGTCCTTCAGGCGGGGGTAAAGCCCGGTCCCGTGCGGGTCGAGATGGGCCTTCTGCACCGCGTGGAAATCGGCCGTGTCCTCGTCGTATTCAATGCAGGGGTTGAGGTCGGACCCGCCGCCGAACCACCATGCGTTCGGTGTCCAGAACATGCGGGTGTTCATGTGGACCGACGGCACATGCGGGTTCTGCAGATGCGCCACGAGACTGATCCCCGAGGCCCAGAAGCGCGGGTCGTCCTCCATCCCCGGCACGCCGCGCGCGGCCATCGCCTTCTGTGCGGCAGGGGCGAGGCGGCCGTAGACGGTCGAGACATTCACGCCCACCTTCTCGAACACCCTCCCGTCGCGCATCACCGACATGAGGCCGCCGCCTGCGTCGCTGCCGTCCTCCGGGGTACGCCTCGTCTCCGTCACCTCGAAGCGTCCGGGCGGCCGGTCGGACAGCGGGCCTGCACTCTGCGCGTCCTCGAGCCCCTCGAAAGCTGCCACGATCACGCCGCGCAGTTCGTGAAACCACCCGGATGCCCTGACCTTAAGGCTTTCCATCATATTTTCCGCCATGCTGCGCCCCATCCATGTTATTGCCTATCAGAGAGACTTGCGTCTTCACTCTCCATCGTCAGTCCGCACCGCATTCACAATACCCCGGAGATCCCATGCGCTTCGCTGCCGCACTTGCCCCGCTGCTCATCCTCGTCGCCTGCGCCACGCCGCGTGAAGCCTGCATCACCGAGGCCAACCGTGACCTGCGGCGGGTGAACTCGCTTATCATCGAGACGCAGGAGAATCTCGCACGTGGCTACGGGCTCGAGACACGGCAGGAGACCCGTGTCCGTCCGGCCCGGTGCACCGGCCGGGGTGTTGATCCCGAGGGCGAGCCTTTCTCGTTCCGCTACGACTGCGAGCGCACCGAAGTCATCGACAGGCAGGTGCCGGTCACGATCGACCTCGCCGCCGAACAGCGCAAGCTCACCCAGCTTGTCGCCCAGCAGCGCCAGTTGGAACGGCAGTCGCAGGCGCAGGTTCAGGCCTGTATTGCCGCCCATCCCGAGTGAGTCCCCTATCTGCGCCGCTCACGCTTTGCCGGGCGGCGGGGCAGGGCGGCGTGATGCAGGGCGAAGCCGCCTGATTTCGGCTCGATCCGCTCGACCTGGCGAAATGCGGCGTCGAGCGCGTCCAGATAGGGAAGATGCCGGTTCGACACCATCCAGAGCTGCCCGTCGGGCGCAAGCATGTCCCGTGCGGCGCGGATGAAAGCCTGGCCGAGCGCCGGGTCGGCGGCGCGCCCGTGGTGGAAGGGCGGGTTCATGACGATCCCGTCAAAGAGGCGGTCAGGGTGGAACGTCAGCGCATCGGCCCAGTGGAATGTCGCGCGGCTGTCGGCGACATTGAGACGCGCGCAATCCAGGGCAAGCGATTCTGCCTCGATCAGGGCGACGCTTTCCACTCCGTCGCGGGCGAGGACGGCCTGCGAGAGATAACCCCAGCCCGCACCAAGATCCGCCATATGCGCTGGCAGGGCATCGGGTAGTGCCTCGGCCAGAGCGCGTGAGCCGGGGTCGATCCGCCCCTCGGAAAAGACGCCCGGCAGCGTGTGGAATCCGTCCGCACCCATCTGTGGCGGGCCCATGGCCCAATCGGCTAGTCGGTCGCCGGGCCGCGCGACGAAGAGCCGGCCGTGACCCATGGTGACCACCGGCATCTCGCCCAGACGCGTCCGCGTCTCGCGCCAGAGCGTATCGACGCCATCGGTGCGCTGGCCATCGACGACAACGACCGGTGCTGCCTCTGCCGCCTGCGCCACAAGGGCGCGGGCCAGCGCGCGTGAACGCGGAGTGACGACCACGGCCAGATCGGCGGCCGCGGGCCCGGGGGTCACCGCAAGGCCGCGCGCCTGCCAGCGGACGACCTCGGGAAAGAAGGTATGGACAACCGAGACCTGCGCCGCCTCGAGCCCGGCCAGCGGCCAGTCGCCCGGTGCGCGCAGGAGCGTGACGCGCCCGCCCGGGGGCAGGGCGACGAGTCCTTCGTCACATGCGGTCAGGAAACGGTTGCGGACCATGGCTGCGACGGGCGAACCCGCTCACTCCTTCTCCATCGTGCATTGCAGCGGATGCTGATGGCGCTGCGCAAAATCCATCACTTGCGCAACCTTGGTCTCGGCGATCTCGTGCGAATAGACCCCGACGACGGCAAGCCCGCTCTTGTGAACTGTCAGCATGAGTTCGAACGCCTGTGCATGGCTCATGCCGAAGAACCGCTCGAGAACATGGACCACGAATTCCATCGGCGTGTAATCGTCATTCAGGATCAGGACCTTGTACATGGGAGGACGCTGCGTGCGCGGCCGGGTCTCAAGCCGCACACCGATGCCCGGCGCGCCGTTTTCGCGCTCCGGCGGGCCGGCGGTCATGCCTGTCGTGCCAGAAGTCATCGGGTGTGTCGTCTTCGTTGCCATGAGTGCCATGGGGTCAGTATAGGCGCTTGGCCGCGGTCATGAAAGCCGCTGCGCAAGCATCGGCGGCTGTCGCTGGCGACTTGGGCATGGCCAGAGCGCGAGCCACTACATCTTGTTGAAACGCCTCAGGATCGCCGTGAAAGCCCATGAGATTAAGCCTTTTTATTGCCAGACTCCCGTGCTACGCTCGTCCATATCACGAGATTCCCGGCATGTATCGGGGGTCCGAGAGGCAGTGAAAGGCAGGCGGTGATGCGAGCACGCGCCATTGCAGTCCGGCAGGGGCTGCTGATCCCTGTTCTGTTGATCGTCCTTGCGGTTGCGGCTTTGCCTGCCCTTGCGGCACCCTATGCCGCTTTCGTCATGGATGCACGAACAGGCGAGGTCTATCATTCCCAGAACGCAGACACGCGACTGCATCCGGCATCGCTGACCAAGATGATGACGCTCTATGTCGCCTTCGTTGCCATCGAGCGCGGCGAGATCACGCTTGACACCGAGGTGCGGATCACGGCCGAGGCAGCGGCCGAGCCGCCCTCGCGCCTTGGTCTGCGGGCCGGACAGAACATCCGCCTGCGCTACCTTCTGCGTGCGGCTGCGGTGAAGTCCGCCAATGATGCCGCCACCGCCATCGGAATCGCCATCGCCGGTTCGCAGGAAGCCTATGCCGCGAGGATGAACGCAACCGCGGCGGCCATGGGGATGACGAACACCCATTTCATCAACATGCACGGCCTCACGCGCGAGGGGCATTTCTCGAGTGCCCGCGACATGTCGATCCTCGGACGGCATGTGATCTATGACTTTCCCCAGTATTACAATCTCTTCTCGCGCCGCACCGCCGATGCGGGGATCACGCAGGTGAGGAACACGAACACCCGCTTCCTTGATGCCTACAATGGCGCAGACGGGATCAAGACGGGTTACACCATTGCGGCGGGATACAATCTCACCGCCTCGGCCGAACGTGGCAATGTTCGAATCATCGCCACAGTGTTCGGGGGCACGTCCACGGCAAACCGCAATGCGCGGATGACCGAGCTTCTCGACATCGGTTTTGCCCGCGCGCCTGCGCGTGCGGCCGTGCAGCCGTCAGAACTGATCGCGGCCCTGCCGTCCGGCGGCGGACAGGTCGGCACACCATCGCAGGGGGCGGCCCGCACGATCCGGGTGACGGGACAGGTGCAGGTCGCCTATCGTCCGCCCGCGCGGCCGGGAGGAACCGGCGGTGCCGATCCCGTTCTCGCGACCGCCGTCGAAGCCGCCGTCGAAACCGCCGTTGACGAGGCCGTCGAGGCGGCCCTGGCCGAGGTGCTCGGCCTCGCGCCGGACCCCGGGCCGAACGACGAACTCTCGAGTCTCGCCCCCGAAACCATCCGCGAGACCGTTCCCGAATCCGGGTCCGGGATCGACGGGTTGACCGATGTGGAAACGGTCGCTGCGGTGATGGTCGGGGATGATGCGCTGCAACCGCCCGTGGTTGCGGATCCGCAGGCAGCACTTGTCGGCACCGCCCCGGAGCCGCCCGCGCGACCGGCCGAAATCATCCTCACCGCCGCTGCGCTCGCCCTGCCCGAGGCGGGGGACGAGGGCACCGAGACCGTATCGCGCTTCTCGACAAGCGATCCGCGAAACTGGGGCATCCATGTCGGCAGCTACAATTCGCAGGCTGCGGCCGACCGCGTGCTCATCCAGGTGGCGGTCGCCGAGGCCGGGGTGCTGGGCGGCGGGGTACGCAGGATTATCCGTACCAACACCGGCTTTGACGCGAATATCGTCGGCCTGAACCGTGACGCCGCCGATCTTGCCTGCCGCCGCTTGCAGGCACGCGGGCAGACCTGTTTCACGCTGGGTTCCGAATAGAAGAGGCCCGGCGGCCTCTTGCCCGGCGTGCC
>CAYUBT010000076.1:0-12325 GCA_964443055.1 uncultured Rubellimicrobium sp. | reverse complement strand
GCTCCTCGGCCTCGACGATCTCGCGGATGCGGGCGAGGAACCACGGGTCCCAGGCGGTGATCGTGTTGATCTCGGCATCACTCATCCCCAGCCGTATCGCCTGGGCGATGATCCGCAGCCGGTCGGGGCTGCGCGGGGCGAGCGCGGCGGTCAGCGCGGCACGGTCGTCGCCGTCGCCCGTGGTGCCGGGAATGGGGATCTCGTCGAGCCCTGAAATCCCGGTCTCGAGCCCCGCCAGAGCCTTCTGCAGCGATTCATGGAAGCTGCGGCCGATGGCCATGACCTCGCCCACGGATTTCATCGCGGTGGTCAGCTCCGCCCTGGTGCCGGGGAACTTCTCGAAAGCGAATCGCGGGATCTTGGTGACGACATAGTCGATGGAGGGCTCGAAACTGGCCGGAAGCCCTCCGGTCATGTCGTGGGACAGTTCGTCGAGCGTGTAGCCTACGGCAAGTTTCGCGGAGATCCGGGCAATGGGGTAGCCAGTCGCCTTGGACGCCAGCGCCGACGAGCGCGACACTCGCGGATTCATCTCGATCACGACCACGCGGCCGTTTTCCGGATTGACCGCGAATTGCACGTTCGAGCCGCCTGCAGAAACGCATATCTCGAGCAGGATCGAGAGCTCAGCGGCATGCATTACCCGGTATTCGCTGTCGGTCAACGTGAGCGCGGGTGCGACGGTGATCGAATCGCCGGTATGCACGCCCATCGGGTCGAGGTTCTCGATGGAACAGACGACGATGGCGTTGTCCGCCGGGTCGCGGATCGCCTCGATCTCCATTTCCTTCCAGCCCAGCAGGCTCTCGTCGATGAGGATCTGGGCGGCGGGAGACGCTTCGAGACCGCCGTGGCAGATCTCGAGAAACTCCTCGCGGTTGTTGGCGATCCCGCCGCCGGTGCCGCCAAGGGTGAAGGCGGGACGAATGATCGCGGGCAGGCCGACATGGTCCAGCGCTTCCTCGCACAGGGCAAGGCCCGCCTTGTAGTCGAACCGCCCGTCGGCCAGCTTCGGCGCGGTAACGATGGTCGCACGCGGATTTTCCAGCCCGATCCGCTCCATCGCCTCGCGGAAGAGCTTGCGGTCCTCGGCCTTCTCGATGGCCTCGCGATTGGCACCTATCATCTCGACGCCGTATTTATCGAGCACGCCCATATCCGCCAGCGCCAGTGCGGTGTTGAGCCCGGTCTGCCCACCCATCGTCGGCAAGAGGGCGTCGGGGCGCTCCTTCTCGATGATCCGCGCCACCACATCCGGCGTGATCGGCTCGATATAGGTCGCGTCGGCGAGGCCGGGATCGGTCATGATCGTCGCCGGGTTGGAGTTGACGAGGATGACGCGGTAGCCTTCTTCGCGCAGGGCCTTGCAGGCCTGGGCGCCGGAATAGTCGAATTCGCAGGCCTGGCCGATGACGATGGGCCCTGCTCCGATGATGAGGATCGACTTGATGTCCGTTCTCTTCGGCATGATGTCCCCCTGCAGCCTGCGGCCAAATCGACTGCCTTATAGTAGCGGCGCTTTTACGCGCAACCCTGCTGATGGCCGTCGTGATGCGTTCCACCGTTGCCGCGCGCAGCCGCATGTGGCACAGAACAGCCGGTGTTCCGTATGAACGAAAGCGCTTGCCATGGCTGATTATGCAACCCGCCGGGTCACGATGGTCGACACGCAGGTGCGCACGCAGGACGTGACGCGCTTTCCGGTGATCGAGGCGATGCTCACCATCCCGCGCGAGCTTTTCGTGCCGGTCGCCCTGCGCGAGGCCGCCTATATCGGCGACAACCTCGATCTGGGCCACGGTCGCGTCCTGCTCGATCCGCGCAGCTTCTCAAAGATGCTCGAAATCCTCGCGGTCGGACCGGATGATTCAGTCCTGCATGTCGGCGCGGGCCTTGGCTATGGTTCGGCGGTCATGGCAAGGCTGTCGCAATTCGTCGCCGCGATCGAAAGCGAGGACGACCTCGCCAGCGCCGCCGAAGGCACCCTACGCGATGCCGGGATCGACAATGTCGCCGTGTTCCGCGCCGCGCTCGATGCGGGCGCACCCTCGGCCGGGCCCTATGACGCGATCCTGATCGAGGGCGGCGTGAACGTCATTCCCGAGGCGATCACCGCACAGCTCAAGGACGGTGGCCGTATTGCCGCGATCTTCATGGACGGCCCGCTGGGCGAGGTGCGTCTCGGCCTGAAAAGGGGTGGGCGCATTTCGTGGCGCAGCGTGTTCAACGCAACGGCCCCCGTCCTGCCGGGTTACGCGCTGCAAAGAACCTTCACGCTCTAGGTCTGGCTGGATTGAAAGGAACCGGGCGCATGGCGACAGGATTACTTGCGCGGGCAGGCAGCATTGCCGTGGCGTTTCTCGTCGCCGTCTTGCCCCTCTCCGCCGAGACGCTCGCCGATGCGATGGCCCATGGCTACGAGCATTCAGGCGTCCTCGAACAGAACCGGGCGCTCCTGCGCGCTGCCGACGAGGATGTCGCCAGCGCGGTGGCGCGGCTGCGGCCGGTGGTGAACTGGGCCACGCGGATTACGGCCTCGCATCCTGCGCAGGGACCCGACCCCGTGACCGGCACCCTTGCCCTCACAGCCGAAGTCGTGTTGTGGGATGGCGGGCGCAGCGCGCTTGGTGTTGATATCCAGCGCGAAACCGTCCTTGCCACGCGTCAGAGCCTGATCCAGGCCGAACAGGAAATCCTGCTGCGCATCGTGCGCGCCTATACCGACGTGCGCCGGGCGCTGTCATTCGTGGAATTGCGCCAGAACAACGTGCGCCTCATCACCCAGCAGATGCGCGCCGCGCAGGACCGCTTCGATGTGGGCGACAGCACCCGAACCGATGTGGCACTGGCCGAGGCGCGCCTCGCCGCCGCGCGCAGCCAGCTGGCAGCGGAACAGGGCAATCTTGCCACGGCCCGCGCCGAATTCGAGGCCGCCGTAGGCCGCGCGCCCGGCACTTTGGCCCCGGTGCCCCCGGCCCCGATCCGTCACAGCCATGACGAGGCCATCACCTGGGCCACGCGCAACCATCCGGCAGTGGTGCAGACCCAGCATTCGGTCGCCGCAGCCGAACTGGCCGTCGAGGTCGCGTCACGCGCGAACCGGCCGCAGGTCTCGCTTCGGGGCGAGATTGGCACCACCTATGATTTCGACTCTACGGCCGAAAGTCTCAGCCTCTCTATCGGCGGGCCTATATATCAAGGCGGCCTGCTTGCCTCGCAGGTGCGCAGGGCCATGGCGCAACGCGATGCCACGCGGGCCGGATTGCTGACCACAGTGCAGGGCATCACCCAGAATGTGACAAGCACCTGGTCGATGCTTCAGGTCGTGCGTGCCAGCGCGGCCGCGCTTCAGCAGCAGGTCGAGGCCGCACAAAGCGCGCTTGATGGTGTCCAGGAAGAGGCCACACTGGGCGCGCGCACCACGCTTGATGTGCTCAACGCCGAACAGGAACTGCTGGACGCCCGCGCCAATCTGATCTCGGCGCAGGTCGATGAAACCGTAGCCTCTTACAGCCTGCTGGCGGCCATGGGCCTGCTGACAGCGCAGAACCTCGGCCTGAATGTCCAGATCTACGATCCCGAAGCCTATTACAGCATGGTCGAACACGCGCCCGCCGCACTCTCGGACCAGGGCCGCGCCCTCGACCGCGTGCTTCGCGCAATAGGGGATTAGCGTAAATTCGAACTGTCGGTTGGCAGGATGGGCGCGACAGGCTAGACTCGTCCCGAGGCACAGAACAGGCAGATCACATGTCCGACCCCGTCACCAATGTCGAGATCGAGGATGTCCTCTCCTCAATCCGCCGCCTCGTCGCCGACGGCGACCGCCGGTCCGGTGACGACCGCCCCGCACCGTCCCCGGCCGCGGACGACCTCGACGGACCGCTGGTCCTGACGCCGTCCCTGCGCATCGGGCATGAGGACGATCCCGCCGATGACGATTCCTTCGCTGTCGCGCGCCGCGTCGCCCGGCTCGAGGCCGCCGTTACCGTTCAGAAGGAAGAATTCGAGCCCGATGGCTCCGAGAGCGAGCCGATGATCGACTGGGCCGCGCATGACCTGGACGTCCCGATGTTCCACTCACGCGAGCGGATGGCGCGGGAACAGGATGCGGCCACGCCCGGTACCGCCCTGCCGCCGATGGACATGGATGCCACCGGCGCAGGCGACCGCATCCCTGACATCGACATGGCAGGGGATGAGCCCACGCTCGACGAGATCTTCGGCACAGCCGGCATGCCGAGCGAGGATCTTCTACGTGATCTGGTGGCCGAAGTCCTGCGCGACGAACTGGCCGGTGCCTTGGGTGAACGGATCACCCGCAATGTGCGCAAGCTGGTCCGACGCGAGATTCACCGCATCCTCGACAGCCGCGAGGCCGAATAGGCCACTTCGAAATGAAAACGGGCCCCGCAGGGCCCGTTCATCATCCGGATCATGTCCGGGCGTTGTGATCAGGCGGCAGCGCGCGCGGCGGCAGCAGCCTGTTCGGCGGCGTGGCGACGCTCGCTCTCTTCGCGCGAAAGGGCGACCGAGGTGCGCACACCCTTCGAGACAAAGGTCATCAGACCTTCGACCACACGCTCGTTCGGGTCGATTCCGGCACAGGTCAGCACCTCGCGCCCGTCACGCGAACGCGCCCAGCGGGCGATCTGCTCGGCACCATTGCCGTATTTCTTGTCATCGGCAATGGCATCGTCGAGCGCAGCCAGCACCACGGCGGCAAACATCTTGCGGGCGCGGTTGCCCTGCTCGTTGTTGAATGCGGTGGCGTCGACGAAATCCTTCATTTGTCGTCCTTACTTTTCTTGGTCTTCCGGATCGTGCGGAATATGCAGGTTTGGCGGCGATTCTGTGATGCAAAGATTGCATATCGTTTGTGCGCCGCGCGCATGGCTGCGAGACTGGCACCGGAAAAGCCGACTGGCGCTTTGCGCTGTCAGCGTCCGGCCGCCTCCGGTTCACGCATGGCTGCAGCGCAGCATATAGGGTGAAAACGCTTTCAAATCAACTCCTCATTCCCGGTCTGACCATCGGGGAGCGGCAGATCGCCGATCTCCTGTCCCGACGGATCGGGGATGACCCGCGCGCCTCCAGCCGAAAGCGCGGTGCCAAGCCGGTCAAAGCGCAGCCACGCCAGCGCCTGTTCGCCCGCGCTGGTGTGGAGCACACCGGCCTCGCGTCCGTCCTCCATCAGAATCGGCGTGCCCGGCGGCGGGGCCTCGCCCTCGATCCGCACCCGCACGAGCCCCTTGCGCAGCGTGGCCTTGTGTTTCATCCGGGCGGTGACTTCCTGGCCGACATAGCAGCCCTTGCGGAAATCGACGCCCGAGAGCCGCTCGAACCCCATCTCGAGGATATAACTGTCCGGAGTCAGTTCCACCCCGGTCTCTGGGATGAGGCGGGCCACGCGCAGTGCCTCGCGGTCGGGGGCTTCATCCCCTGCCCTGTCGCCGTACAGCCGCCAGCCGAGCGCCGGATCGCGCGGGTCGCCCAGCGCTCCCTCGGGTGCCGGCCCGATACCGCACAGAACCTGGAGATCACTGCGGGCGATCTGCACGTCGGCACGCAGGCGGTAAAGGGTCAGCCGCTTCTCGAGAAGATCGGCATGCGTGTCCTTCACATCGACCAGCACCGCCTCCGGCGCGGCGACGAGGAAGAAATCGGCCAGATATTTCCCCTGGGGTGTCAGGAGCGCGGCATAAAGGATTCCCGCCTCGTCCAGCTTGCGCAGATCGTTGGAGACGAGCCCCTGCAGGAAGTGCAGACGATCGTTTCCGGTGAGGCTGAGAATGACGCGCGACATGAAAACTCCGGCTACCGATACAAGATAGGCCGCAAAGGTCCCGGTGCAAGGTCACTTGCCCGCGGGGTCGGGGTCGCGGAACTGCATGGCATGGAGCGCGGCATAGAGACCGCCCTTCTCGATAAGTTCCGCATGATGCCCTTCCTCGACCAGGCGGCCCGCATCCATGACAAGGATATGATCGGCATTGATCACCGTGCTCAGCCGATGCGCGATCACGAGCGTCGTGCGCCCGGAGGCCAGCCGGTCAAGCGCGTCCTGCACCAGTGCCTCGGAACGGGTGTCGAGCGCCGAGGTCGCCTCGTCCAGCAGGAGCACCGGCGCATCGCGCAGAAGCGCGCGGGCGATGGCCACGCGCTGCCTCTGCCCGCCCGAGAGCGCCGATCCGCGCGGGCCGACCGGGGTGTCGATGCCATGGGCAAGCTGCGGCAGGAAATGCGCGACCTGCGCATCAGCAAGGACGGAGGCAAGGCGTTCGGGCGGCACGTCGCTGCGGCCAAGCAGGACATTCTCGGCAAGCGTCTCGTCAAACAGCGCAGCATCCTGCGTAACGACCGAGAAGAGCGAGCGCAGATCGGCCAGTGTCATGGCCTCGACCGGCACGCCGCCCAGCGTGATCCGCCCGGAATCCGCATCGACCAGCCGGGTAAGCAGGTTGAAAACCGTGCTCTTGCCCGCCCCCGAGGCCCCGACGATGGCCGTGGTCTTCCCCGCCCGCGCGGTGAAGGTCAGCCCTGCAAGCACCTGGTTGCCGTCATAGGCGAGGCGCACGTCCTCGAACCGGATCTCGGGCGCGCCTTCGGGCGGCGGCACTGGATGGGATGGCTCCAGCAGCGAGGGCCGGGTCATCAGCAGGTCCCGCACCCGCAAGACCGAAGCCGCCGCCTGCTGCCACTGGCCCGAGAGCGCGCCAAGCCTGCGCACCGGGTCGAAGGCCACGCCGATGGCCGTGAAGAAGGCCATGAACTCGCCGACCGTGCGGTCACCGGCGATCACCTGACTGCCGCCCCACCAGAGCACGCCAAGAAACCCCAGCCCGCTCATGATGTCGATCAGGCCCGGTATCGTCGCCTGGGCAGCGGCTGCACGGGTCTCGGTCCTGACCCTCGCACGGGACAAGCGGCGGAAACGCTCGGACTGGTAGGCTTCCAGCCGGTTGAGGCGGATCTGGATGAGGCCGTGGAACACCTCGTCAAGCCGCATCGCCATCGCCGCCGCCACCTCGCGTGCGGCAGTTGCGAACCGGCGCACATGCTTCTGCACCATGATCGACGGCGCGATCAGCAACGGCACGCCCAAGAGTGCCACGAGCGTCCACTGCCAGTCGATCGATACCGCCACCGACAGAAGCACAATCACCGAAACAGCGTCGCGCCCGACCCCGGTGACGACCGTGTTCCAGATCCCCGCAGTGACCCCGACATCACCTTGCACCCGTTCGATCAGCGTGCCCGGCGGATGGTCACGATGAAATCCGCCGTCGAGCGCCATCAGATGCCCGAGCAGATCTTCCCTCATCTCGGCCGCCGCCAACTGGCTCAGCCTTGTCATGACGATGCGCTGCGCGATGGACGTCACGGCCCTGACCACGAAGATACCGAAGACTACCAGCCCGACCGACCAGATTGCTTCCGTCTTTCGCGCGACGAAGACCTCGTCGAACATCGGCCCGATCATCCAGGCGAGCATGCCCAGCGAGCCGCCCTCGAGAGCCATGAACACGATGCCGAGTGCCAGAAGCTTCCAGCGCCGCTGCATGTAGCTGCGCCACAGCCAGAGAAGGAGGCTCTGCCTCATCACATCCTCAGCGATCCCGCAACCGAGCGAAGCTGCGGGTCAGTTCCTGCGCATCATACTCGGTCGCAATCCATTCCTCGATACCGATTGCGCTCTTCGCCTGCCGCCTTGCGTAAAGATCGAGCATATGGCCAAGAACTCCGGCCGCACTCGCGCTCACATGCAGGAAACGGAAGGACAACTGTTTGCGTGCCTGTTCAAGCGGGACGCCTTCGATCACCATCAGATACAGCACCGACGCGAGGCCGGTGCGGTCTGCGCCCGACTTGCAATGCATGATGAAGGGGCGCTCGACCGTGCGAAACAGCTCGACCAGTTCCAGCAATACCTCGCGCCCCGGCGCTCTTGTCCCGCTGAGCCAGATACAGGAATATTGCAGCCCCGATTCGGCACAGGCAGCACGCTCGATCTTCCCGTGAGGGCTGCCCAGATCGCCACGGAGCGAGACCACCGAACGGATCCCCATCTTTTTCCAGCGCTGCACCCGCTTTCGACCCGGCTGGTTCGACCGCCAGACCCCGGGGGCGATTTCTTCGGTATTGTGCCACCAGACACGCAGGAGGGCGTGATCGGCGAACGCGAGATGGAGCTGGTCGCACAGAGACAGGCGCTCCCGCGCCACTATCGCCCCCTTCGCCGGCAAGCCGCCTCCCTCCGTCATCCGCATCCCCGGGCGATCCCGCAGTATCACGCCGGTCTCACTGGCTGAAAAGCGGCGTGGGAGCAAGCACCCCGGTCGCCTCAAAGGACTCCGATGCCATCATCCCCTTCGTCATCGCGAGCACAGCGAAGCAAGCCGGATGTCCGATGTCTCTGGCTTGCCGCGTCGCCTGCGGCTCCTCGCAATGACGAGAGTTGACGTCGCCCGCCATGCCCCTAGGGTCCGTGCGAGTGTCAGGAGCAAGCCCATGTTCGCCGCAGGCCGTCCCCATATCGCCATTCCCGGCCCTTCGGTCATGCCCGATGCGGTGCTCGCGGCCATGCAGCGGCCCGCGCCCGATATCTACGACCCCGCGCTCATCGCCATGACGGAAAGCATCACCGCCGATCTGCGCTGGCTGGCGGGCACCACGCATGATGTCGCGCTCTACATCGCCAACGGCCATGCGACATGGGAGGCCGCGCTGCACAATATCCTCGCCCCGGGAGATGAGGTGCTTGTCCTTGTCACCGGCCATTTTGCCCATGGCTGGGCCGACATGGCGCGGGGACTCGGGATCGGGGTCGAGCTGATGGAGTTCGACCGGAACATGCCCGCCGATCCCGACAGGCTGGAATCCCGCCTGCGTGCCGATGGCGAGGGGCGGATCAGGGCCGTCCTTGTCTGCCAGACGGACACCGCGACCGGGATCCGCAGCGACATTCCGGCGCTGCGGGCCGCCATGGATGCGGCCGGTCATGATGCGCTGCTGGTCGCCGACTGCGTGGCTTCGCTCGGCTGCGAGCTGTTCGAGATGGATGACTGGGGTGTCGATATCACCCTCTCGGCCAGCCAGAAGGGGCTGATGACGCCGCCGGGCATGGGATTCGTCTGGTTCGGGCCGCGAGCTGCCGCCCTGCGCGAGCGGCGTGAAAACGTGAGCCGCTACTGGGACTGGACGCCGCGCGCCCGGCCGGATGACGGGCTCTGGCAGTATTTCGACGGCACCGCGCCCACACATCATCTCTACGCGCTGCGCGTGGCGCTCGACCTCATGAAGGCGGAAGGGCGCGAGGCGATCTGGTATCGCCATGCCACGCTTGCCCGCGCGATCTGGGCGGCGGTCGATGTCTGGAGCGAGGGCGGCCCGCTGCGCATCGAGGTGCCCGACAGGACTGCCCGCTCGCATGCCGTCACCGCGCTCCATGCAGGCGGCGATCTGGGCGAGCGACTGTCACGCTGGACCCGCGAGCTCGCCGGGCTCACCCTTGGCGTGGGTCTTGGCCACGATCCGCAATCGGCCTGGTTCCGCATCGGTCATATGGGCCATGTGAATGCGCAGATGATCCTTGGGGCTCTGGCCACGATCGAGGCCGGGCTGCAGGCGCTGGATGCACCGCATGGCCGGGGCGCGATTGATGCCGCCGCAGGGGTGATCGCCACAGCGAGCCGCACAGGCTGACAGGTCAGCGCAGGGCCTCGAGCAGCGAGACCGTCGGAAAGGCATCCGCACGCCAGCCATTGGCCGCCTGCCAGCCGCGAATCGCCGCCTGCGTGCGCGGGCCGACAAGACCGTCGATCCCCCGGGTGTCGAATCCCCTCGCCGTGAGCAGGCGCTGCAACTCGGTCCTTTCGTCATAGGTCAGCGCGCGTTCCCCGCGCGGCCAGCCATGAACAATGGGGGGCCCGTCCTGCATCCGGTCGGCCAGATGACCCAGCGCGATCACATAGGCATCGGCGCTGTTGTAGGATTCGAGCACGGTGAAGTTGTGGTAGATCAGGAAGGCCGCCCCGTCCGCACCGCCCGGCAGCAGAATTGCCGCGCGTCCGTGGTTGGGCAGCGGGCCGCCATCCGCCGCCCTGATCCCGCGCGCCGACCAGAAGGGCACGGGACGCCAGTTGTCGTAACTTGCATCCTGCCAGTCGAACCCGTCAGGCAGCGCGATCTCGAGTCCCCAGGGCTGACCCTCGACCCAGCCATTGCCGCGCAGGAAGGCAGCCGCCGAGGCGAGCGCGTCTGCGGGATCGTCCGACCAGATATCGCGCCGTCCGT
Organism: uncultured Rubellimicrobium sp.; assembly: GCA_964443055.1. Lineage (GTDB taxonomy): Bacteria > Pseudomonadota > Alphaproteobacteria > Rhodobacterales > Rhodobacteraceae > JADYZU01. Next base: position 2,029 of record CAYUBT010000076.1, on the reverse strand, counting down.
CGCCGTCATGATCCACGGCAAAGGCCGCCCAGGACGAGGGCAGGAACTGCACATGCCCCATCGCCCCCGCCCATGAGCCACGCAGGTCGGCCGGTGAGGCATGGCCTCCCTCCACGAGAGAAAGTGCTGCAAGGAACTCGCCCGAGAAGAACACGCCGCGCCGCCCGTCGGCAGCGAGCGTGGCGAGAGCGGAGAAGACCGGAATGTCGCCCGTCACCGCGCCATAGGAGGATTCCAGCCCCCAGATCGCGGTGAGGATATGGCGGTCAACGCCCGTTTCCGCCTCGATCGCGGCAAGAAGCTCCGCATGACGTTCCAGGGCCGCCCGCCCCAGCCGGATGCGATCCTCACTCACGGCGCGGTCGAGATAGTCCCAGATGGTGCGGGTGAATTCATTCTGGCTGCGGTCGGCGTCGATGACATCCTGCCGCCATTCGACGGTGGCGAAGACCGAATCGAGCGTGGCGGCGGAAATCCCGGCCGCGCGGGCGCGGGGGCGGATCGTCTTCTCCCATTCCGCCAGCGCTGCCGCCGGGTCGGCCGGCACGGCCACGGTCGAGCCGGGCGGGGGCAGGTTTTCCGCCAGCACCGCAGCCGGCAGCAGCAGCAGGGCGGTAAGGAACCCCCTCACAGCCGGGCGAGCAGGTCGCGCGATGGGCGGCCCGTGACCGGCAGACCTTGCCTCTGTTGCCAGGCGCTGATCGCGGCCTCGGTCCGCGCACCGATCACACCGTCGGCGCCGCCGGTGTCGTAGCCCGCCGCCGTCAGCCTTTGCTGAAGCCGCACGCGGTCGGCCTGCGTCAACCCGTCGGCATCGGGACCGAAACTCGCACGCAGCGGGCCGAAACCGCGCAGCCTGTCGGACAGATAACCCACCGCCAGCATGTAGTTCTGCGCGTTGTTGTAGCGGCCGAGAACATTGTAATTGCGAGTCGTCAGGAAAGCGGGCCCCGCCTCGCCCTGCGGGCGGATCAGCGTGGCCTGGCCCGAGGACGGCATCTGCCCCTGCGCGGCCCGCACACCCAGCGCCGCCCATTCGCCCGCATCGCGCGTGCCCGCAGCCACGCCATCGGCGCGCACCTCAAGCCCCCAGTCCGGCCCGCGCTGCCAGCCCATCTGCGTCAGATAGGCCGCCGCCGATGCAAGCGCATCCGTGGGGTCCGGCTCCCAGATATCGCGCCGCCCGTCGCCGGTGAAATCCACCGCGTAAGACAAGAAGGTCGTCGGGATGAACTGCGTATGCCCCATCGCTCCGGCCCATGAGCCCGTCATCCGCGCGGGTGGCACATCGCCCGCCTGCAGGATGCGCAAAGCGGCAAGGCATTGCGATTCGTAGAAGGCTCCCCGCCGCCCGTCATGGGCAAGGGTCGATGTGGCCGAGATCACCGGAATACCGCCCAGCCGCGTGCCGTAACGGCTTTCGATCCCCCAGATCGCGCAGGTGACATGGGCAGGCACGCCGTAGCGCTGTTCGATGGCAGAAAGCGTGGTGCCATGCTGGGCAAGTTTCGCCTTGCCCTCGGCCACCCGCGCGTCGTCGGCAGTGATGGCGAGATATTCCTCGAATGTGCGCCGTGTCTCGGTCTGATTGCGGTCGCGTTCGACCACGCCCGGGATGAAGCCCGCCGAGGCGAAGGCCCTGTCGAAGATGGCGGGGGTGATGCCCTCTGCCAGTGCCCGGCTGCGGAAACCTGCAACCCACGCGTCCCAGCCCGGATTGGGTGCCGTGGGCAGCGTATCCGAGGTGACCGGCGGTGCCACCGGGAACCGTCTGGCACAGGCAGAGAGCGCCACCGCGCCCACCCCCGCCAGAATCGCACGTCTCGGGAAATCCATTCTGCTCTCCTGCCCGTTTTGTCCCAGTCTAGCGCGGGACATGCGATCCGGGAAACAGGCTGCCGCCAACATGGGCGTGAATGAGCAGGTTACTTCCCAGGGCCCCGGCTCCCTCACGCCTGTCGTCATTGCGAGCACCAGCGAAGCAACCCAGATCCACCGTTCTGGCTTGCCGCGTCGCCTGCGGCTCCTC
>CAYUBT010000075.1:0-12337 GCA_964443055.1 uncultured Rubellimicrobium sp. | reverse complement strand
AAGCATGATGTGGCATTTTGCCCCGCGGGGGGAGTGCCGGGCGCGCAGGAGCCGGGAAGGCGCGGGCCCGCAGCAGTTGGGCCCGCGCCGGTACACAACAGCTTGCGTCACACACCAGTCGCCGGTGGCAGAATCGGCGGGTAGTCCGGATTTTCTGGCAGGGACAGCGGGCGAAAATCGGGTCATCCTGCGGCGAATCCGCGCAGATTGTGACGAAAAGTCGCAGGCTCAGGTCACGACATCCGGCACATCGCGGCCCGTATGGCGGGCGATCTGCGCGATCTCGCGGGCGGCGCGGATCACCGGGGCGAGCAAGTCCTGCGGATCGCGGGCAAGGTCGGCGGGATCACCCTCGAACCGCTCCAGATAGAGACGCAATGTCGCCCCTTCCGTGCCGGTGCCCGACAGCCTGAACACCGCCCGCGCGCCGCCGGTGAACCGGATGCGCAGGCCCTGGCCCGTGGTCCGGCTGCCGTCGACCGGGTCGTCATAGGCGAAATCGTCCGCCGTCTCGACGGTGAGCGGGCCGAACACCTGCCCGGGCAAGCGGGGCAGGTGGGCGCGCAGCCCGTCCATCAGCGCCGAGGCACTCGCAATGTCGAGGCCCTCGTAGTCATGGCGCGAATACCAGTTGCGGCCGAACCGTCGCCAGTGATCCTCCATCAGCGCCAGCACGGGCCGTTTCGTCACCGCGAGGATGTTGAGCCAGAACAGCACGGCCCAGAGCCCGTCCTTCTCGCGCACATGATCCGAGCCCGTGCCGAAGGATTCCTCGCCGCAGAGCGTGGCGAGCCCTGCGTCGAGCAGATTGCCGAAGAATTTCCACCCGGTGGGCGTCTCATGGCAGGGAATGCCGAGCGCCCCGGCCACCCGGTCCAGTGCTGCCGAGGTGGGCATGGAGCGCGCCACGCCCGCCAGCCCCCCGGCGTAGCCCGGCACAAGCCGGGCGTTGGCCGCGAGAAAGGCGATACTGTCGGACGGCGAGACATAGATGCCGCGCCCCATGATCATGTTGCGGTCGCCGTCCCCGTCACTGGCCGCGCCGAAATCCGGGGCCACCGGGGAAAGCATCAGGTCGTGCAGTTCGCGTGCACGGGCCGGATTCGGATCGGGATGGCCACCGCCGAAATCGGGGAGCGGGGTCGCATTCACCACGCTGCCGGGGGCCGCGCCCAGCCTGCCTTCGAGGATCGCCTGCGCATAGGGGCCGGTGATCGCATGCATGGCGTCGAAGCGCAGGGTGAAGCCGCCTGCGAACAGCGCCCGGATCGCGTCGAAATCGAAGAGGCGCTCCATCAGCGCGGCGTAATCGGCAACCGGGTCCACGACTTCGACCGCCATGGCACCGAGAGCCTGCATGCCCGGCGTGGAAAGGTCGATATCCCCACCCGCGAGGATGTGATATTCCGTGATGTCCTCCGTGCGCGCATGGATCGCATCGGTCACGGATTCGGGTGCGGGGCCGCCGTTCGGCGTGTTGAACTTCAGCCCGAAATCCGCATCCGGCCCGCCGGGGTTGTGGCTGGCCGACATGATGACCCCGCCATCCGCGCCGCGCGCGCGGATCAGATGCGAGGCGGCGGGGGTGGAAAGCAGCGCATCGCGGCCCACGATCACCCGCGCCGCGCCATTGGCTGCGGCCATGCGCAGGATCACCTGTGCCGCGCGGTCGTTGAACCAGCGCCCGTCGCCGCCGAGGACGAAGGTTCTGCCCCGCGCGCCGCCGATGGCATCAAGGATCGACTGGACGAAGTTCTCGAGGAAATGCGGCTCCATGAAGACCCGCGTCTTCTTGCGCAGGCCGCTTGTCCCCGGTTTCTGGCCCGGGATCGGGGTCGTGGCGACCGTGCTCATCGCTGTGGCTCCTTCTTCCGCCCCGGACGGGCAGCTCTTCCTGTATCATGACCGCAACCGAATGCGCAGCCACCCGGATCCCGCCCTCCTGCGGGCGCGGCGGCGCTTCGGGATTGGCGGTGTCGAGCACGCGCAGCCAGCGCCGCCCTTCGGGGGCAGGCGGCAGGGTGACTGTCAGCGCCTCGCCGATGTTGAAGACGGTGAGCACGGCCAGTTCGGTCTCGTCATATTCGGGCGTGCCCGAGGCGGTGCGCATCTCGACGACCAGATGGGCAAGGCCCCCGTCCTGCCAGTCGGCATCGGTCATCGTCTTGCCGTCGGCGCGCCGCCAGAACAGGTCCTGCCGGCCATCGGTGAAGCGTTCATGCGCATGCAGGAAGCGTGTCTGCCTCAGCACGGGATGTTCGCGCCTGAGCGTGATGAGGCGGCGCATGAAGTCGAGAAAGGCGGGGTCTTCGCCCCGGTTGTCCTTGCCCCAGTCAACCCAGCCGGTCTTGTTGTCCTGCGCATAGGCGTTGTTGTTGCCCCCCTGCGAATTGCCCAGCTCGTCGCCTGCAAGGATCATCGGCGTGCCCTGGCTGAGGAACAGTGTCGCCATGAGGTTGCGCCGTCTCTGCGCCCGTGCGGCCCGAATGGCGGGGTCATCGGCCGGTCCTTCCACCCCCATGTTGTCGGAATGGTTCGCATTGCTGCCGTCGCGGTTGCCCTCGCCATTCGCCTCGTTGTGCTTGCGGTCGTAGGAGACGAGATCCATGAGCGTGAATCCGTCATGGGCGGTGACGAAATTCACCGAGGCCGAGGCCGACCGGTGCGAATGGTCGAAGCGCAGGGCCGATCCGGCCAGCCGCACGGCAAGCTTGCGCACCATCCCCGGCTCCCCTGTCCAGAGCCTGCGGATCTGGTCGCGATACTTGTCGTTCCATTCGGCAAAGGGCGGCGGGAAGCTGCCCAGCTGGTAGCCACCGGGCCCGATGTCCCAGGGCTCGGCGATCAGCTTCACCCCGGCGAGCACGGGGTCCTGCCGGATCGCCTGCAGGAGCGGCGCATTGCGGTCGAACCCCTGCGCGCGGCGACCCAGCACCGTGGCCAGATCGAAGCGGAATCCGTCGACATGGAAGGTCTCGACCCAGTAGCGCAGGGAATCCATCACCATGCGCAGCACCATCGGATGTTCGAGGTTCAGCGTGTTCCCGGTGCCCGTCACGTCGTCGTAATGACGCGGATCAGCGGCAAGGCGATAATAGGAAAAGTTGTCGAGCCCGCGCCACGAAAGTGTCGGTCCCAGATGATTGCCCTCGGCGGTGTGATTGTAGACGACATCGAGGATCACCTCGATCCCCGCCGAATGCAGGCGGCGAACCATGTGCTGGAACTCGGCAATATCGCCCCGTGACAGATAGCGCGGCTCGGGGGCGAAGAAGCCGAGTGTCATGTAGCCCCAGTAGTTCGACAGGCCCTTCCCGACGAGCCAGCGGTCGGACAGGAACGCCTGTACCGGAAGCAGTTCGATCGCGGTCACGCCCAACGTCACGAGATGGTCGAGCATCCGGTCCGAGGCGAGGCCCAGCACCGTGCCCCGATGCGGAATGTCCGTGCGCATCTGCGTGAGGCCCTTCACATGGGCCTCGTAGATCACGGTCCGCGACCACGAGACGCCGGGACGGTCGTCCTCGCCCCAGGTGAAGGCAGGATCGGTGACGATGCCGCGCGTCATGAAGCGGGCGGAATTGCGCGAATCGATGGTCAGGTCTTCATCGTGCGCTGCCACGTCGAAACCGAAAAGGGAATCGTCCCAGACCGGCGCGCCCGAGATACGCCGGGCGTAGGGGTCGAGCAGCAGCTTGTTGGGGTTGAAGCGATGCCCCTCCTCGGGACGGTAGGGGCCATGGGCGCGGTAGCCATAGGCCTGTCCGGGGCGCAGGCCGGGCAGGTAGCCGTGCCAGATTCCGCCATCGCATTCGGGCAGGTCGATGTTGATATGCTCCTGTCCCTTCTCGTCGAACAGGCAAAGCGTTATCTGCGTGGCATGGTCGGAAAAGACGGCGAAATTCACGCCCTCGCCGTCGAATGTCGCGCCCAGGGGCCAGGGTTGCCCCGCCTCGATCGGAAAGCCCCGGGTCATGCGGCGGCGATCTCGGCATAAAGTCTTGCGTAGGCAAGCGCGGACTCCTGCCAGCCGACCGGATGGGACATGGCGTTGCGCTGCATCTTCGCCCAGGCCGAGCGATCCTGCCAGAGGTCGCAGAGCCGATCAAACGCATCGCCCAGAGTCCCGGCCGTCAGCGGCCAGAACTGCAGCCCCGTCGCCACCCCGCGCGCCATGGCGGCGGGCGAGGCGTTGATGACGGTATCCGCCAGCCCGCCGGTCAGGGATACCAGCGGGATCGTGCCGTAGCGCAGCCCGTAAAGCTGGGTGAGGCCGCAGGGCTCGAACCGCGAGGGGACAAGGATCGCATCGCCTCCGGCAATCATGCGATGGCTCAGCCCCTCGTCATAGGTGATGCGCACGGCGACATTCGGGTCGCGCGCCGCCATGCGGAACGCCTCTTCCAGCGCAGGCTCGCCCGTGCCCAGAACCGCAAGCTGCCCCCGGCGCGACAGCAGGACGGGCAGGGCGGACAGCAGCAGGTCGAGCCCCTTCTGTGCCGTCAGCCGCGACACCAAAACGCAGAGCGGGCCGTCCGCGTCGGGCAGGCCCAGCTCCGCGCGCAGGCGGGCCTTGTTTTCAGCCTTGCCCGCGGGCCTCGTGTAGGCTGCGACATGGGTGTCGGTCGCGGGGTTCCAGACCTCCTCGTCGATGCCGTTGAGGATGCCCGACAGCACCGCGCGCCGGTCGCGGATCACGCCGTCGAGCCCCATGCCGAAACTCTCGGTCATGAGTTCGCGCGCATAGGTCGGCGAGACGGTAGTGAGCCGGTCTGCCAGCGTCAGCCCGGCCTTCAGGGCCGAGACATGGCCCCAGTATTCGTACCCTGCAGGCGTGAACCGCTCGGGATCGAGGCGCAATGCCCTGATCCGGTCGGCGGGGGCAGGCCCGTGAAAGGCGATGTTGTGGATCGTGAGCACGGTGCCCGCACCGCCGCCCATCCCTGCAAGGTAGTCGGGCAGGAACCCGGCCTGCCAGTCGTGGCAATGCACGATCACGGGCCTCCAGCCGGGGATGCCCTCACGCGCGATCCGCGCACCCATCCACGAGAGCGCCGCGAAGCGTTCGGGGTTGTCGGGCCAGTCGGTGCCGTCGGGGCCGAGGTAGATCGAGCCTTCGCGCGCAAAGAGATGCGGCGCATCCACGGCCATGATGCGAAGCCCGCCCGCATGGCCGTCGATCACCCGGGCGGGACCGCCAAAGAGATCGTCCTCCGAGCGCACGATCTCGCCCTGATCGAGCGCCGCCATCACCGCCGGATAGCCGGGCAGCAGCACGCGCATGTCCACGTCCTGCGCCGCAAGTGCCGCGGGCAGCGCGCCCACGACATCGGCGAGGCCCCCGGTCTTGACCAGCGGTGCGCATTCGGAGGCGACGGACAGGACGGTGATGCTCATGTCGCAGCCGCCCGTTTCTCGATCATGTCGCGGGTGATGAGCGTGACGCCGCGCGAGGTGACGCGGAACCATCTGGCATCCTCGCGCGGGTCTTCGCCCACGACGAGGCCCTCGGGGATTTCGACACCCCGGTCGATCACCACCTTGCGCAGGCGCGCATGGCGGTTGACCACGACGCGCGGCATGACGACGGCATGGTCGAGCACCGCATAGGAATTGGTATGCACGTCGGTGAAGAGGAGCGAATTGCGCACCTCGGTTCCCGAGATGATGCAGCCGCCCGAGATCATCGAGGAAATCGCGATCCCGCGCCGGTCCGCCTCGTCATGGATGAATTTTGCGGGCGGGACCGATTCGGCATAGGTCCAGATCGGCCATTGGCGGTCCCAGAGATTCAGTTCGGGGGTGAAGTCGGTGAGGTCGATATTGGCCTGCCAGAAGGCGTCGATCGTGCCCACGTCCTTCCAGTAGGCAGGTGCGCCCGGATCGCGCACGCAAGAGGTGTCGAAGCGATGCGCCATCGCCTTGCCGTCCCGGACGATGGCGGGGATCAGGTCGTTGCCGAAATCATGGCTCGACTCGGGGTTTGCGGCATCCGCGACCAGCAGGTCACGCAGGAAGCTCCAGTTGAAGACATAGATCCCCATCGAGGCCAGCGCCTTGCCGGGATCATCCGGCGTCGCGGGCGGGTCGGCGGGCTTTTCGAGAAAGGAGGTGATCCGCCCGGTCGCATCCGTTGCCATGACCCCGAAAGCCGTGGCTTCCGCGCGCGGCACGGTCAGGCAGCCGATGGTGACATCGGCCCCGGTCTCGACATGCTGGCGGAGCATGAGTTCGTAATCCATCTTGTAGATATGGTCGCCCGCGAGGATCAGGATATGGTCGATCCGGTAGCTGTCGATGATGTCGATATTCTGCGTGACCGCATCGGCCGTTCCGCGATACCAGTTCGTCTCGTCCATCCGCTGCGAGGCTGGCAGGATGTCAAGAAACTCGTTGCGTTCGGCGCGGAAGAAGTTCCAGCCGCGCTGGCAATGGCGGATCAGGGAATGCGACTTGTATTGCGTGGCCACCGCCATGCGCCGGATGCCGGAATTGAGCGCGTTGGACAGGGCGAAGTCGATGATCCGCGTCTTGCCGCCGAAAAAGACCGCGGGTTTCACGCGGTTTCCGGTCAGTTCGTGCAGGCGGCTGCCGCGCCCGCCGGCCAGGATGAAGGCCATGGAACCCTGCGTCAGCCTGCGGCTCTGTTTCATCACGCAACCCTCCCCGCGATCACATCCTCAACCGGAAACAGATGGCGGACAACGGGGGCAGCACCGCCTCGAACGACCAGTGCTCGCCGCCTGCTGGTTGCGGCCCGGCCTCGCGCCCGCCCGTGTTGCCGCGATTGCCGCCGCCGTAGATCCTGGCATCGGTGTTCAGCACTTCCTCCCAGAAGCCCGGGGCGGGGGCGGGGATGCGGTAGCCGGGCCGCTCCACCGGCGTGAGGTTCACGGCGACGATCACCGGCGCGTCCTCCTCTGCTCCGAACCGCGCCCAGACAAGGCAGGAGGCGGCCGCGTCCTCCCGGACGAGCCATCGAAAGCCCGCGGCCTCGCAATCGCGGCGGTGCAGGGCCGGGGTCGTGCGGTATAGCGCATTCAGGTCACGCACCAGAAGCTGCACGCCCCTTTGCGCCGCGCCCTGCGCCCCCGACCAGTCCACCTCGCCGTCGTGATCCCATTCCGAGGCCTGCGCGACTTCCTGGCCCATGAACAGCAGCTTCTTGCCTGGCTGGCCCCACATGAAGCCATAATAGGCGCGCAGGTTGGCGAAGCGCTCCCATTCATTGCCCGGCATCTTGCCAAGCATGGACCGCTTGCCATGCACAACCTCGTCATGGCTGACCGGCAGGATGAAATTCTCGGAAAACGCCCAGGTGACCGGGCGGGTCATGTCGTCGTGATGATGGCGGCGGTGGATGGGATCCTTCTGCATGTAGCGCAATGTGTCGTTCATCCAGCCCAGGTTCCACTTGTAGCCGAATCCGAGTCCGCCCGCGTTGACCGGGGTCGAGACGCCGGGAAAGGATGTCGATTCCTCGGCAATGGTCATGATCGATTCGTCAAAGGCATAGGCTTCGACATTCATGCGCTGCATGAAGGTGATGGCCTCGAGATTCTCGCGCCCGCCATGGATGTTGGGCACCCATTCGCCTGCTTGCCGCGAATAGTCGCGGTAGAGCATCGAGGCTACCGCATCCACGCGCAGCCCGTCTGCGTGGTATTCCTCCAGCCAGTAGAGCGCATTGGCGATCAGGAAATTCGCCACCTCGCGCCGTCCGTGGTTGTAGATGAGCGTGTTCCAGTCCGGATGAAACCCCTCGCGCGGGTCTTCATGTTCGTAAAGCGCGGTGCCGTCGAAGCGGGCAAGGCCGTGCGCGTCGGACGGGAAATGGCCCGGCACCCAGTCGAGCAGCACCCCCAGCCCCGCCTGATGGGCGGCATCGACCAGCGCGCGGAACTCGTCCGGCGTGCCCAGGCGGATGGTCGGCGCATAGAGGCCCACCGGCTGATAGCCCCATGAGCCATCGAAGGGATATTCGCTCACCGGCAGGAATTCGAGATGGGTGAAGCCCATCCAGCACGCATATTCCACGAGTTCGCGGGCAAGCTCGACATAGGACAGGGACCGTCCGCCCGCGTCCCATCTGCGCCTCCAGCTTGGCAGATGGACCTCGTAGATGGAAATCGGCGCATCGCGGCGGCTGGCTTTGGCGCGGCTGTCCATCCAGTCCGCATCACCCCAGTCACGGCCCCGGATGTCACGCACAACGCTTGCGGTGCGCGGAGGGTGTTCGGCCCCGAATCCCACCGGATCGGCCTTGAGCGGCAGGAGTGCGCCGTCGGGGCCGATGATCTCGTATTTGTAGACCGCGCCTTCGCCTGTCCCGGGGATGAAGATCTCCCACACGCCGCTGCCGCCCCGCTGGCGCATCATGTGCCGCCGCCCGTCCCAGGCGTTGAAATCACCCACGACCGAAACCCGGCGTGCATTGGGTGCCCAGACGGCGAAATGCACGCCGGCGCTCCCCTCATGCTCCATCACATGCGCGCCGAGTGCCTCCCACAGGCGCAGGTGGCTGCCCTCGCCGATGAGATATTCGTCCAGCTCGCCCAGTACCGGGCCGAAGCGATAGGCGTCCTCGTAATCCCACACACGGATATGCCTGCGACCGCGCCGCCCGCGCAACGCATAGGGCTTGGCCGAGCCGTCGCGATTGCCCGGCACCTTGCCGCAGAACAGCGGACCCTCCACGCGCGCGAGCGGGTATTCGCGCCCGGCGATGACCGCGCTCAGGCTTTCCGCACCCGGGTCGATGGCGGCGATCCAGAGCGCGCGGCCGTGGCGATGTGGCCCCAGGTGTGCGAAGGGATCATGTTCGCGCGCCTCGACCAGGCGGCTGACGGTCTCGGGCTGCAGTGGGTGGGTCATGTCGCTCTCCCTGCTCCACCCTGCGCCAAATTGTCGCCTCCGTCATCCGTCACCGTCGGCGATAGCGCTAACGAGTTTTCGTGCCAAGCGTGATCGTCGCCGGGAGCGTGCGGGCAAGCACGCGCTCGGCATTGGGAATGTCGTTGTCTCCGGCCCGGGCCCGCGCGGCTGCATGGGAAAGCCCGTGGTCGAGCCAGCGCTGCACGAGGCGGCGGCGCAGTTCGTCCATGGCCACCTCGATGCGCACGGAGAGATGCCAGAGCGTGGCCAGATCGCGCCACGGTTCCTCGTCAAACAGCATATAATTCCCTTCGACCACTACGACCCTCGTCCCGGCCGCGACTACCTGCACCCCTGCGATGGCAATGTCGCGCGCGCGGTCGAAGATCGGGGCGATCACCTCGCCGCCCCTTGCCAGCCTGCGCACGAGATGGATGAAGCCGTCGGCATCGAATGTCTCGGGTGCGCCCTTGCGACGGCGCAACCCGCGCGCGTCGAGCACCGCATTGTCGAGATGGAACCCGTCCATCGGCACGATGGCGGTGCTGGCCCTTTGCGCGTTGAGGCGGCGGGCGAGTTCGGCGGCAAAGGTCGACTTGCCCGCCCCCGGCGCGCCCGCGATGGCGACAAGGATGCGCGGATGATCGGTCAGCAGCGCGTGGATGCGCTCCGAGACGGTATTGACGCCGGGGGTGAGATCGAGGGTCATGGCGGGGTTTCCGGGGGCGGGGGCCCGGCCCATTCTGCTGCATCGCGGGATGCGGGGGAAGGGGGAGTCCACCCCCGTCATTGCGAGCGTCAGCGAAGCAACCCAGTCCTCACGCCGTCTGGCTTGCCATACCGGCTTCGGCTTCTCGCAATGACGGGGATTTCGCGGGAATCCTGCGGCCGGAACACTGTCCGAGACCCTGTTCGAGGGCACCATATCAGTTCAGGGGAGGACATGAATCTCACCGTAACACGGGTCCGGAGCTCTGCCTTTACCCCGGGGCATCCGGCGGATCGGCCTTGCGTGGGGCGACCCAGCGGTTAGACATGGCGCGGCAAAGGAACCTGACACGGGAGGCAGGCGGTGAAGATCGGTGCTGTGAAGGAGCGCTTCCCCGGCGAGGCGCGGGTGGCGATGACGCCGGCCTCGGCGAAGGACCTGCAGAAGCTCGGCCATTCCTGCGTGATCGAGGCGGGCGCAGGCTTGGGTGCCGGTTACAGGGACGAGGATTATGCGGCGGCGGGTGTCACCGTGCTGCCCGACCTCGCGGCGGTCGAGGCCGAGGCCGATGTCCTCACCGGCGTTCGCCCGCCCGAAAGTGACGAGATCGCACGGCTGCGCAAGGAGCAGACGCTCATCTCCTTCTTCTATCCCGGCCAGAACGAGGATGCGCTCAGGGCCGCCGCCGCGACCGGCGCGAGCGTCATCGCCATGGACATGGTGCCGCGCATCAGCCGGGCGCAGAAGATGGATGCACTGTCCTCGATGGCCAATCTCGCCGGCTATCGTGCGGTGATCGAGGCCGCCAACAACTTCGGCCGGTTCTTCACCGGGCAGGTGACGGCGGCGGGCAAGATCCCGCCCGCGCGTGTGCTGGTCGTGGGTGCCGGTGTCGCGGGGCTGGCGGCGATCGGTGCCTCTGTCTCGCTTGGCGCGGTGACGCTGGCCTTCGACGTGCGGCCGGAAGTGGCCGAGCAGATCGAATCCATGGGTGCCGAATTCGTCTATCTCGATTTCGAGGGCGAGGCGCAGGATGGTGCGGCCACCGGCGGCTATGCCGCGCCGTCAAGCCCGGAGTTCCGCGATGCGCAGCTCAAGAAATTCCGTGAGCTTGCGCCCGACATCGACATCGTCATCACGACCGCGCTGATCCCCGGCAGGCCCGCGCCGAAGCTCTGGACCACGGATATGGTCGAGATGATGAAGCCCGGCTCGGTCATCGTCGACCTTGCAGCCGAACGCGGCGGCAACTGTGATCTCACTATCCCCGACGAGAAATTCCTCACCGAGGGCGGGGTGACGATCATCGGCTATACCGATTTCCCCTCGCGCATGGCGCAGCAGGCCTCGAATCTCTATGCTGCCAACATCCGCCACATGATCGCTGATCTCACGCCGGGCAAGGACGGCATCCTCGTCCACGACATGGAGGATGACGTGATCCGCGGCGCGACTGTGGCGCACGGGGGCGAGGTGACATGGCCACCACCGCCGCCGAAGATCCAGGCCATCGCGGTGCAGAAACGCGAGAAGCCGAAGGAGCTGACACGCGAGGAGCGGCACGCACAAGAAGCGGCCGCCTTCCGCCGCCAGACTGTGACGCAGGTGTCGCTTCTGGCCGGGGGCGGGGCGTTGATCCTGCTCGCGGGACTGGTGGCACCCGCCAGCTTCATGTCGCATTTCGTGGTGTTCGTTCTGGCCTGTTTCGTCGGCTTCCAGGTGATCTGGGGCGTGGCGCACAGCCTGCACACCCCGCTCATGGCGATCACGAACGGGATTTCCTCGATCATCATCATCGGCGCGCTCCTGCAGATCGGCTCGGGAAGCTGGCTGGTGATGGTCCTGGCCGGGCTGTCGGTCTTCATGGCCGGGATCAACATCTTCGGCGGTTTCCTCGTCACACGGCGGATGCTCGCCATGTTCCAGAAGTCGTGAGGAGCGCGCGATGAATCCCGGTTTCACCACCGCCGCCTATGTTGTTGCGGCCGTTCTCTTCATCCTCTCGCTGGGCGGGCTCTCGAACCAGGAAAGCGCGAAACGCGCGGTCTGGTACGGAATGGTCGGCATGGCGCTGGCCGTCATCGCGACGATGGCGGGGCCGGGCGCGGGCCTCTGGGGGGTCTCGCTCGTCCTGCTGCTGGTCGGCGGGGCCATCGGCGCGGTGATCGCGCAGCGCGTGCAGATGACCGAGATGCCGCAGCTTGTCGCGGCGATGCACAGTCTCGTGGGCCTCGCGGCCGTGCTCATCGGCTTCAACACGCAGTTCGAGGAAATCCGCATCTTCAGCCTCGATGCGGCCGGACGTATGGCGCTCGAGGGTTTCTCGGCCGTCATTGCGGCAAAGAGCCCGGTGGAACTGTCGATCCTGCGGGTCGAGACCTTCCTCGGCGTGTTCATCGGTGCGGTGACCTTCACCGGCTCGGTCGTGGCCTACGGAAAACTTGCGGGCCGGATCGACGGCAAGGCGAAGAAGCTGCCGGGTGGCCATGTGCTGAACGCAAGCGCGGCGCTCCTGTCGGCGGTGCTTCTCGTCGTCTATTTCAACGGCGGTTCCACCTGGGCGCTGGCGGTGATGACCCTGGCCGCGCTCTTCATCGGCTGGCATCTGATCATGGGGATCGGCGGCGCGGACATGCCTGTCGTCGTCTCGATGCTGAACTCCTATTCCGGCTGGGCGGCGGCGGCGATCGGCTTCTCGCTCGGCAATGACCTGCTGATCGTGGTGGGCGCACTGGTGGGCTCTTCCGGCGCAAT
>CAYUBT010000074.1:0-12343 GCA_964443055.1 uncultured Rubellimicrobium sp. | reverse complement strand
GCGGATGGGGCATGTCGACGCGTGGAATCCTGCGCGGGGCAGGGGCCGTTCTTCTGGTCGCCGCCTGGCCCGCGGTGGCGCAGCAGTTCAGTTTCTCGAACATCCAGGTCGAGGGCAACGCCCGTATCGACACCGGAACGATCCTCACCGAGGCGGGCATCTCGCGCGGTCAGGCGCTGAGCGCGGGTGCCCTGAACGACGCAGCGCAGCGCATCCGCCAGTCGGGCCTGTTCGAGAGCGTCGAGGTCGTGCCCCAGGGGAGCACCCTCATCATCCGCGTGGTCGAATATCCGACGATCACCCGCATCGCCTTCGAGGGCAACCGCAGCCTGCGCGACGCTGAGCTTGCGCAGCTTGTCCAGTCGCTGCCGCGCCATGTCTTCAATCCCGCCACGGCCGAGGCCGACGTGGCCGCGATCACCGCCGCCTATGCCGAATCGGGCCGCGTCAATGCCGTGGTCTCGCCCGCGATCATCCGCCACCCCGACAATCGCGTCGACCTGGTGTTCCAGATCAGCGAGGGCGGCATCTCCGAGGTCGAGCGGATCACCTTCGTGGGCAACCGCTCCTTCGGCAACTACCGGCTGCGCAATGTGCTTGAGACGCGGCAGGCGGGCCTCCTGCGGGCCATCATCTCGCGTGACACCTTCTCGCCCGAACGGATCAACGCCGACCGGCAGATGCTCACCGATTTCTACCGCTCGCGCGGCTTCGCCGATTTCACGGTGCAGAATATCGACGTGCAGCTCACCCAGGAGCGCGACGGCTATCTCATTACCTACAACATCCAGGAGGGGCAGCGCTTCACCTTCGGTGATGTCTCGGTGACGAGCAGCCTGCCCGAGGCGGATCCCGCAGTCTTCCGTCAGGTGCTGAATCTGCGCCGCGGCCAGACCTATTCGCCCGTCAGCATCGAACAGGACATTGCCCGGATCGAGCGCCTTGCCACGCGGATGGGGCTCAATTTCGTGCGGGTCGAGCCGCGCATCACGCGCAATGATCGCGACCTCGAGCTGAATGTCGAATTCGCGCTGGTGCGCGGAGACCGGATCTTCGTCGAACGGATCGACATCGAGGGCAACGCCACCACCCAGGACCGGGTGATCCGCAACCAGTTCACCGCCGTCGAGGGTGACCCGTTCAACCCGCGCACGATCCGCGAGAGTGCGGAACGCATCCGCGCGCTCGGCTATTTCGCCGCCGCCGATGTGAATGCCCGCCAGGGCTCCAGCGCCGATCAGGTCGTGATCGACGTCGATGTCGTCGAACAGCCCACCGGCTCGCTGTCCTTCGGGGCGAATTTCTCGTCAGACAGCGGATTCTCGCTGCTGGCGTCCTTTGCCGAGCGCAATTTCATGGGCCGGGGCCAGACGCTGAACTTCGATCTTTCGACCGGCGAACAGAACCGGGTGCTGAGCTTCAACTTCGCCGAGCCGAACTTCCTTGGCCGCGACCTGCGGTTCGGCTTCGGCCTCGAATATCGCACGACGAACAGCGATTACGCGCTCTACAACACCGAGAATTTCCGCCTGTCACCGTCGCTCGCCTTCCCGGTGAGCGAGAACGGGCGGCTGTCGGTCTATTATGCGCTGACCTATGGCGACATTCAGGATGTGCAGGTCGCCGATCCCGGCCCTCCTCCCGACCCCGGCGCCAGCCAGATCATCCATCGCGAGGCCAACGAGGGCGGTATCTGGACCAATTCCATCGGCTATACATACACTTACGACACCCGCCGCACCGGGATCGACCCGAATACCGGCTTCGTGTTGCGGTTCGGCCAGGAATATGGCGCGGGCGATGCAAGCTTCGTGAAGACCACCGCCCTCGCAAGCGCCGAAACCCGCGTCTGGGGCGAGAACGTCACGCTTCGGGCCACGTTCGAGGGCGGCTATCTGCATTACATGGACGGTTCGAGCCGCGTCACCGACCGTTTCTTCATGGGCAGCCGCATCATGCGCGGCTTCGAGCCCGGCGGGATCGGCCCGCGTGATGCCGTGACTGACGATGCGCTCGGCGGCAACGCCTATGCGGTTGTCCGGCTCGAGACCGAATTCCCGCTCGGCCTGCCCGAGGAATACGGGATCAGCGGCGGGGCCTTCATCGACTACGGGTCATTGTGGGAGGTAGGGAATATTTCGCCTCTGGCTCCGAACCAAGTCCTCTACAACGACTTCACCCCCCGCACCGTCGCGGGTCTCTCGATCTTCTGGACAACGCCGATCGGCCCGCTGCGCTTCAACTTCAGCGAGGCGCTTGACGCGCAGGAGTTCGACCGGCCGCGCAGCTTCGACCTGACCATCGCGACCACCTTCTAGGAGGGAGGATGTTTCGCGCGGCGCTCATTGCCCTTGCCCTTTCCACCGCGCCGCTGGCCGCGCAGGAGGGGCAGGGCGACCTGCAGGTCGTGCCCGTGCCCGGCGGCGCGGTCCTGACCATCGATACAGACCGGCTCTTCACGGAATCGCTCTTCGGTCATCGCGTGGCCGAGGAATACCGCGCGGCAACCGAGGAACTCGGGGCGGAAAACCGCCGCATCGAGGCCGAACTCACCGCCGAGGAACAGGCGCTCACCGACCGTCGCGCCACGATGGAACCCGGGGACTTCCGCGCCGAGGCCGAGGCCTTCGACGCCCGCGTGCAGGCAATCCGCGCCGAACAGGACGCCAAGGAACGCGCCTTGCAGGAACATCTCACCCAGGGCCGGGACGCTTTCCTTTCAGCCGCCGCGCCGGTTCTGGGCGAGTTGATGCGTGAGGCGGGTGCCAGCGTGATCCTTGACCGGCGTTCGGTCTTTCTGGCACTCGGCACGGTCGATCTGACCGAGGACGCCATCGCGGCCATCGACGCCGCCATCGGCGACGGAGCGGGCCCCGGACCGGCTCCCGCACCCTGAGCGCCTTGCCGCAATCCGCGCTTCACGCTAACGAGGCGCCGGTCCGCCAAGCCAAGCGACAGCCAGAGGATACCTCATGCAGGACAACGCCGCCGAAACTCCGCGCGAGGCCGATATCGCCCTCATCCAGCGCATCCTCCCGCATCGCTATCCCTTTCTGCTGGTCGACCGCCTGACCGAGATCGACGGGCTCGCCCGCGCTGTGGGCATCAAGAACGTGTCGATGAACGAACCGCATTTCACCGGCCACTTTCCGGGTCGCCCCGTCATGCCCGGTGTCACCATCGTCGAGGCGATGGCCCAGACGGCGGCGGTCATGGTCGGGGCGACGCTGGGGCTCACCGATGGTAACCTGCTGATCTATTTCATGTCGATCGAGGGCGTGAAGTTCCGCCGCATGGTCGTGCCGGGCGATCAGCTCGTCATGGAGGTGACGACCCTGCGCGGACGTGCGGGCGGCAAGGTCTGGAAGTTCCGGGGCGAGGCGCGGGTCGACGGCGAACTGGCGGCCGAATCCGAATTCACTGCCATGCTGGACCTGCAGGGAACCGCCTGATGGGTCTCATCCACCCTGACGCCACCATCCACCCCTCGGCCGTGGTCGAGGAGGGGGCCCGGATCGGCGCGGATTGCCGCATCGGCCCGTTCGCCCTGATCGGCCCCGAGGTGGTTCTCGGCCAGGGCGTCGAGGTGAAATCACATGCGGTGATCACCGGCGACACCGAAATCGGCGCGGATGGCGTGATCTTCTCCTTCGCCGTCGTGGGCGAGGTGCCGCAGGATCTGAAATTCGCGGGCGAACACACCGCGCTGCGCATCGGTGCAAGGGTGCGCATCCGCGAGCATGTCACCGTGAACATCGGCACGGCGGGTGGCGGCGGCACGACGCGGATCGGCGACGACTGCCTGTTGATGGCAGGCTGCCACATCGCCCATGACGCGCAGGTCGGTGACCGGGTGATCGTGGTCAATTGTGCCGCTGTCGCAGGCCATTGCGTGATCGGCGACGATGCGATCATCGGCGGACTTGCGGGCATCCATCAATTCGTGCGTATCGGGCGTGGGGCGATGATCGGCGCGCTGGCGATGGTCGCCCATGACGTGATTCCTCATGGTCTCGTCCAGGGTCCGCGTGGCGCGCTCGAGGCACTCAATCTGGTGGGGCTGAAGCGCCGCGGGGCCTCGCGGGCCGAGATCGCCGCATTGCATGAGGCGTTCGAGACCTTGCGCGCAGGCGAAGGCTCCTTTCGCGAGCGCGCCCGGGCCCTCGGGGACAGCGACAGCGCGCTTGTCCGTGAGGTCGCGGCCTTCGTCCTCGGCCCGAGCGAGCGCCAGTTCCTGACGCCGGAATGATCGCGCTGATCGCCGGGACCGGCGACCTGCCGGGTATCCTCGCCCGCCGCCTGATCGCGCGGGGCGAGACGCCGGTGATCTGCGCGCTCGACGGTTTCGCGCCGGAGGTGCCCGAGGGGCTCGAACGAATCGATTTCCGGCTCGAGACATTGGGCACGCTTCTGGCCGCCCTCCAGGTGCGCGGGGTGCACCGCCTCTGCATGGCAGGGCTGGTGCGCCGCCCGCAGATCGACCCGGCGGCGGTGGATGCGGCGACCGCGCCGCTGTTCGCGGCCCTGCAGGAGGCCCTGCCGCAGGGTGATGACAGCACATTGCGCAGGATCACCCGGCTGCTCGAGGCGCAGGGCTTCACGATCATCGGTGCCGACACCATCGCCCCTGACCTGCTGGCGACAGAGGGCATCCCCACGCGCGCCCGTCCCGGCAAGGAGATCGCCGCCGCCCTGCCACTCGCCCGTGCAACTCTTGCCGACATGGGCCGCGCCGATACGGGCCAGGCCTGCGTGTTGCGAAGCGGGAAGGTGATCGCCCGCGAAGGGCCTGAAGGCACCGACGCGATGCTGGCCGCGCTGCCACCGGGGCAGGGCGGCTTCCTCTTCAAGGGGCCGAAGCCGGGCCAGGAACTGCGCGTCGACATGCCCGCCATCGGCCCGGAGACGGCCACCGGCGCGGCGCATGCGGGGCTCGAAGGGATCGTTGCCGTCGCGGGCGGGACATTGGTGATCGGTCGCGGGGAACTGGTCCGCCGTCTGGACGAGGAGGGGCTCTTTCTCTGGGGGGTGACCCCATGAGGGTCTTCGTCATCGCGGGCGAGGCTTCGGGCGACAATCTCGGCGCGGCCGTGATGGACGGACTGCGGAGCCTCGCGCCCGATGTGACATTCGACGGCGTGGGCGGGCCGGCGATGCAGGCGCGGGGGCTGCAGAGCCGTTTTCCAATGGAGGAACTCTCGCTCATGGGGCTGGCCGAGATCCTGCCGCGTTATCTCCACCTCAGGCGCCGCATCCGCGAACTGGCCGATTCCGTCGCCGCGACACGCCCCGACCTGCTCCTGACCATCGACAGCCCCGACTTCTGCCTGCGCGTCGCCCGCGCCGCCCGTGCCCGCATCCCCGTTCCGACAAGCCATTACGTCGCCCCCTCGGTCTGGGCATGGCGTCCCGGCCGCGCCGCCCGCATGGCCCCTTTCATCGACCATGTCCTCGCGCTCCTGCCCTTCGAGCCGCCGCTGATGCAAGCGGCCGGGATGGACTGTGACTTCGTGGGCCATCCGGTCACGACCGGGCGGCTGGCGAGCGACGCGGAGGCAGCCGCCTTCCGCGCCCGCCACGGGATCGGCGGTGCGCCCCTGGTCCTTGCCTTGCCAGGATCGCGCGTGGGGGAGGTCGCCCGCCTCGCCCCCCGTTTCGGCGAGACACTGGCCCGCGTCGCCGTCCACCACCCGGACATGCGCATCGTCCTGCCCATGGCTGCCCCGGTCGCCGCTCTCGTTCGCGGACAGGTGCAGGGCTGGCCGGTCGCCCCGCTCCTGATCGACCCCGCCGACGACGCCGGAGGCCATGACAAGCGCGCTGCTTTCCGGGCGGCCGATGCCGCGCTCGCCGCGTCGGGCACGGTGGCGCTGGAGCTTGCAGCCAATGCCACGCCGATGGTGATCGGCTATGACATGGCCCCGCTGTCGCGCATGATCATCAGCCGGATGCTGCGCACCGATACCGTCAACCTCGTGAATCTCGTCAGCGAGACCCGCGTGATCCCCGAATTCATCGGCCGCGCCTGCCAGCCCGGACCGATGGCCGATGCGCTTCTCGCCACGCTCGCAGATCCCCGCCCGCAGCAGGCGGCGATGGCAATCACGATGGAGCGGCTCGGCGCAGGCGGTGAGCCCCCGGGGCTGCGGGCGGCCCGTGCCCTCCTCGCCCGCCACGGCGGCCTGCGTCTGTCCGGAAGTATCCCCGGCGGGTGAGGGGCGGCACCCGCCGTCACCCCCTGCGCCGGATCCAGCCGCCGCCGAGCACCCGGGTACCCTCGGGCGCATAGAAGACGCAGGCCTGTCCGGGGGCGACCCCTTCTTCGGGCGAGAGCAGTTCGACCTCGGCCTCGCCGTCCTCCTGCGGGCGCAGGACCGCCGCGACCGGCGGCCTCGTCGAACGGATACGCACCGCAATCTCATGCGCGCTGCCCGGCTCAAGCGGCTCATCGCCCAGCCAGTTCAACTCGCGCACCGGCACGCGCCAGCTCGCCAGTGCCTCGCGCGGGCCGACGATCACCTGCCTTTTCTCGACATCGAGCCGCACGACATAAAGCGGCTCGGCCATGCCCCCGATCCCCAGCCCGCGCCGCTGGCCCACGGTGAAGCCCAGGATGCCGTCATGCGCCCCCAGCACATTGCCGTCGAGATCGACGATCTCGCCCGGCTCGGCCGTGTCGGGGCGCAGCTTGCGCACGACGGCGGCGTAATCGCCATCGGGGACGAAGCAGATATCCTGCGAATCGGGCTTGTCGGCGATGGTGAGGCCGTAGCGCCGCGCGAGGGTCCGTGTCTCCTCCTTGCTCTTCAGCCCGCCGAGGGGAAAGCGCAGATAGTCGAGCTGTTCCGGCGTCGTGGTGAAAAGGAAATAGCTCTGGTCGCGCGACGGGTCAGCGGCCTGGTGCAGTTCCGGCCCGAGCGGCCCCATCTCGCGGCGGATGTAATGGCCGGTGGCCATGCAGTCGGCATCAAGATCGCGGGCGACCGCGAGAAGGTCGCGGAACTTCACCCGCTCGTTGCAGCGGATGCAGGGGACCGGGGTTGCACCGGCCAGATAGGTGTCCGCGAACTCGTCCATGACCGCTTGGCGGAAGATGTTCTCGTAATCGAGGACGTAATGCGGGAATCCCATCGCATCGGCGACATTCCTTGCATCATGGATGTCGCGGCCCGCGCAGCAGGCACCCTTGCGCGCGAGCGCCGCGCCATGATCGTAAAGCTGCAATGTGACGCCCACGACGTCATAGCCCTCTTCCTTGAGCATTGCCGCCACGACCGAGGAATCGACGCCGCCCGACATCGCGACAAGAACGCGCGTGTCGGCGGGTGCCTTGGGCAGGCCAAGGCTGTTGAGCATGGGATCGAGCGGCATGAGGGGATTTCCCGGGTTCAAGGACGCTGCAGAATATAGAAAAATCCGTGACACTCTCAACCCCCCGCTTCATCCGGCATTAAACCCCGCCCGCCACGCTTTCGGACGGGAGTATCCACCAGCGGAAGGGTGAGAGATGTATCTGCACAAGGTTGACGGGCCCCGTATCGTCACATTGCCCGACGGCACGGCCATGAGCCGCGCCGACCTGCCGCCCCGCGACACGCGCCGCTGGGTTGCCAGCCGCAAGGCCGCGGTGGTCCGGGCCATCGCCGCCGGACTCGTCACCCGGGGATGGGCGATCGACCATTGGGGCCTGTCCGAGGACGAACTCGACGGTTGGGAGCGGGCGGTCGAGCGCCATGGCGAGGAGGCGCTGAAAGCCACACGTCTGCAATGCTACAGACAACCGAAGGTTGACGCATTCGCCTCATGCGATAGTAAGGGGAGGTTAACCTCACCCGGCTAGGGTAGCCGGAGCCTTGAAAAACGGAGGGCCGGGATGCGCATCCTGCTCATCGAAGATGACCAGACCACCTCTCGCAGCATCGAGCTGATGCTCGCCCATGCCAATCTCAACGTCTATGCGACCGATCTCGGGGAAGAGGGAATCGATCTGGCGAAACTCTACGACTACGATCTGATCCTCCTCGATCTCAACCTGCCGGACATGAACGGCCATGATGTCCTGCGCCAGTTGCGGCTCGCGCGGATCGACACGCCGATCCTGCTCCTCTCGGGTGAGGGCGACACCGACAGCAAGCTGAAGGGATTCGGATTCGGCGCGGACGACTATCTCACCAAGCCCTTCCACCGCGAGGAACTGATCGCCCGCATCCATGCAATCATCCGCCGGTCCAAGGGCCATGCCCAGTCGATCATCCGCACCGGCAATATCGCCGTGAATCTTGACACGAAAACGGTCGAGGTCGGGGGAAGCCCGGTCCATCTGACGGGCAAGGAATACCAGATGCTCGAACTGCTCTCGCTGCGCAAGGGCACGACCCTGACCAAGGAAATGTTCCTCAACCATCTCTACGGCGGCATGGACGAGCCGGAACTCAAGATCATCGATGTCTTCATTTGCAAGCTGCGCAAGAAGATCTCCCAGGCCAACGAGGGTGAGACCCATATCGAAACGGTCTGGGGCCGTGGCTATGTCCTGCGCGACCCGGAACCCGCCGTGCCGGTCGCGGATCGGCTCGCCGTCGGCGCCTGACTCTGGACGCAGGCCCCGGAGCCGCCTAACACTCGTCCCGCCCGGAATGCGGCATGATGGGGGGCGAGCGCGTGACAGGATCCCGGTCCGGTTCTGAAAGGCAGGGGGGCGATCCGGCCGCCCGCGCCGTCGAATCGCTCGATCATGACCTGGCCGCGCAGGAACTCGCCCGGCTGGCGGAACTGATCACGCGCGCCGATCTCGCCTATCACGCGCATGACGACCCGGTCATGAGCGATGCCGATTACGACGCGCTCAAGGCCCGCAACCGCGCGATCGAAACACGCTTTCCCGATCTGCGCCGCGCCGACAGCCCTTCGTCGCGGGTCGGCGCTCCGCCGCTTGCGGGATTCGGGCAATTGCGTCACGCGCTGCCGATGCTCAGCCTCGCCAACGCCTTCGACGAGGAGGACTTGCGCGACTTCGACGCGCGCGTCCGCCGCCATCTGGGGCTTTCGGGCGATGCGCCGCTCGCCTATCTGGCCGAACCCAAGATCGACGGCCTCTCGCTCTCCCTGCGCTATGAGGGTGGCCTGCTCCTGAGCGCGGCCACACGGGGCGATGGCGAGACCGGCGAGGATGTGACCGCAAACGCCCGCACCATCACCGGGATCCCGCATCGAATCACGGACGCGCCTGCGCTTCTCGAGGTGCGGGGCGAGGTCTACATGCGCCATGACGAATTCGCCGCGCTGAATGCGCGCGCGCATGAGGCGGGCAGCCATGTTTTTGCCAATCCCCGCAATGCGGCTGCCGGTTCGCTCCGCCAGCTCGACCCCGCCGTCACCGCCACGCGGCCCCTGCATTTCTTTGCCTGGGGCTGGGGCGCGCTGAGCGAGCCGCTCGCCGACACCCAATCCGGGGCGCTCGCCCGGCTGGGCGCGATGGGTTTCCCGGTCAACCCGCTGATCGCCCGCTGCGACAGCGCCGCCGGGGTGATCGAGATCTGGCAGCGGATCGGCGCGGACCGGGCCACGCTTGGCTATGATATCGACGGAGTCGTCTGCAAGGTCGACGATCTTGCCCTGCAGGCGCGGCTCGGCCTGCGCTCGACCACCCCGCGTTGGGCCGTGGCGCTGAAATTCCCGGCCGAGACGGCCTGGACACGGCTTCTGGCGATCGACATCCAGGTCGGCCGCACCGGCGCGCTCTCGCCGGTGGCGCGGCTGGCTCCGGTCACCGTGGGCGGCGTCGTCGTCTCGAATGCGACCTTGCACAACGCGGATTACATCGCCGGCCGCTCGGCGGCGACGGGCGAGCCGATCCGGGGCGGCCGCGACATCCGGGTGGGCGATCTGGTGCAGGTCCATCGGGCGGGCGATGTCATCCCCAAGATCGACGAGGTGAATCTTGACGAACGGCCTGCGGATGCGGTGCCGTTCGTCTTTCCTGATCGCTGCCCCGAATGCGGCTCGGAGGTGATCCGCGAGCCGGGCGACGCCACCCATCGCTGCACCGGCGGGCTTGCCTGTCCGGCCCAGGCGATCGAGCGGCTGAAGCATTTCGTCAGCCGCGCGGCCTTCGACATCGAGGGGCTCGGCGCGCGCCAGATCGAGGCATTCTATGACGACCCCGAGCTGCCGATCCGCACTCCGGCCGACATTTTCCGCCTGCGGGCGCGCGACGAGGCAAATCTGGCGAAACTGAAGAACCGCGACGGATATGGCGAGGTGAGCGCGGCCAGGCTCTTCGATGCGATCGACGCGCGCCGGGTGATCGCGCTTGACCGGCTGATCTTCGCGCTCGGCATCCGCCATATCGGCGAGGTGGCGGCCCGTGACCTTGCGCGCCATTTCGGTACATGGGAGCGTCTGATCACGACTGTCGACCGCGCCCGCCCTGCGGCCGAACGTCATCTGGCCGCCGACGTCGCCGAAATCGAGGAACGTGCCGGCGCCGCCGCCGAAGGCCGCCGCGCCCGGATCGCGCACGCCCGCGACGCCGCCTGGGCCGCCGAGCCGGAGGTCGATCCGCGATCACGCGCGGCCCTTGACGAGATCCTCGGGATCGACGGATTCGGCGCGGTCATGGCGCTCTCGCTCATCATCACCCTCAGCCAGGAGGAGGAACGCGCGATTGTCGATGACCTCGTCTCCTGCCTTGCCGGGATCACCCCGCCGCCCGCAACCGAAGCGACGAGCGAGATCGCCGGGCTCACCGTGGTCTTCACGGGCAAGCTGGAAAAGATGTCGCGGCCGGAGGCCAGGGCACGGGCCGAGGCGCTTGGCGCCCGGGTCGCGGGTTCGGTCAGCGCGCAGACCGGGCTTGTGGTCGCGGGACCGGGCGCGGGTTCCAAGGCGCGCGAGGCCGAACGGCTGGGCCTGCGCATCATCGACGAAGACGAATGGCTGCGCCTGATCACCCCGTGACGCCGCCACGCGGGCGGCCTGAACAGCTCTGGCCGCTGTTCGCGGGGATCGAGACCCTGGCCGGGATCGGTCCGCGTCTGGCCACGATGATGGAGGGCGCGGGGATCACGAAGCCGCGCGACCTGCTCTTCACCCTGCCGCATTCGCTGATCGACCGCCGCCCGGTGCGCACGATCCGCGAGGTGGAGCCGCCCGCGACCGTCACCGTCGAGGTCACCGTCGGCGCGCACCACCCGCCCCGCAGCCGCAGCGCGCCTCTGCGAATCACGGTGAGTGACGCCGAAACCACATTCCAGCTCGTGTATTTTCACGCCCGGGGCGACCATCTGCGCCGCCTCCTGCCCACCGGCGCGCGACGCCTTGTCTCGGGCAGACTCGAACTCTTCGACGGAATCGCCCAGATCGTCCATCCCGACCATGTCGTCCCGCCCGAGGGCGGCGCGACGATCCCCCGGCACGAGCCGGTCTATCCGCTGGCGGGGCGGCTGACACAACGGGTGATGGCGCGTGCGGCCGAAGACGCGCTTTCGCGCGCGCCCGTCCTTGAGGAATGGATCGACCCCGCGCTCCTCACCCGCGAAGGCTGGCCGTCCTGGCGCGAGGCGCTCCATGCCAGCCATCATCCGCAAGGCCCCGGGGATATCGCCGCCACCGCACCTCCGCGCCAGCGTCTCGCCTATGACGAACTCTTCGCGCACCAGCTCACGCTGGCGCTGGCCCGCGCGCGCACGCGGCGCGGCAAGGGGCGGGAGACGCGCGGCGACGGGGCCTTGCGCGCGCAGGTCGTCGCATCGCTGCCCTTTTCGCCCACAGACGCACAATGGCGCGCGATTGCCGAGATCGAGACGGACATGGCTTCGCCCCGGCGGATGAACCGGCTGCTGCAGGGCGATGTCGGCTCGGGCAAGACGCTGGTCGCGCTCCTTGCGCTGCTTGTCGCGGTCGAGGCAGGCGGGCAGGGGGCGATGATGGCTCCGACCGAACTTCTGGCGCGGCAGCATCACGACGGGCTGCGGCCCCTCGCCGCCGCCGCGGGCGTGCGGCTCGCGCTCCTGACCGGGCGCGACAAGGGGGCAGAGCGCGAGGAGAAGCTTGCCGCGCTTGCCCGGGGCGAGACCCAGATCCTCGTCGGCACCCATTCGCTCTTCCAGCGCGAGGTCGTCTTTCATGATCTTCGCCTCGCCATCATCGACGAGCAGCACCGTTTCGGCGTCGAGCAGCGCATGGAACTGGCGGCCAAGGGGCGCGGTGCCGACATGCTGGTGATGACGGCCACACCGATTCCGCGCTCGCGCGCGCTGGCGCCCTATGGCGACATGGATATCTAGATCCAGGACGAGAAGCCGCCCGGGCGGCAGCCGGTGACGACGGCCCTAGTCTCGAC
>CAYUBT010000073.1:0-12404 GCA_964443055.1 uncultured Rubellimicrobium sp. | reverse complement strand
TCGTAGAGCCTGCCCGAAAGATCATAGTGATGGGCGACATTCGACTTTGACTTCGACGCCGGATTCCACTGGTCGAAACTGCGTGTCCAGCGGCGCAGCACCGCCAGGGGGGTCTGCCAGAGCGGCAGTTCATGGGTGCGGCCGGTATTCTCGGTGATGAATTCGAGGAAACCGCGCAGGTCGTCGTCCTCGATCAGCACGGTGCCGTCCATATAGCCCTCGCCCACGGCGAGTTCGGGGTTCAGGCACAGGCGGCGCACAAGACCCGCGTCGGTGACACGCACGGCGACGGCGGGCTTGCCGGAACCGACGACGATCCTGCGGCCCGAGGGCAGGTCGAGCGTGATCTGTCCCTTTTTCGTAAAAGTCTTCAGAAATGTCTCAAGCAGGCGTTCCCACATCGCATCCCCCCGTATCGTCCCCATCGGATGAATTCAGGGCCGACACAAGCAAAGGTCAAGCCCAAATCCCGGAACGGACAGGCAATTTCTTGCCGCCCGCGCCCGTATGCCAACAGTGCCGGGACCGCATCATGCGCCTCCCGGGCAAAAAATGCAAAATCTGCCTGCGCGACGGCAGGGCGCGACCTCCTTGACTTCCGGGCCCTCGCGCGCTCAATCGCCGCCGACCGGCAAGGAGGCCCCGATGCACCGTTACCGCAGCCATAGATGTGACGCCCTGCGCCTGACGGATGCAGGCCATGACGTGCGGCTTTCAGGCTGGGTCCACCGGATCCGCGATCATGGCGGCATCCTCTTCATCGACCTGCGCGACCATTACGGCCTTACCCAGGTGATCTGCGACCCCGACAGCCCGGCCTTTTCCGCGGCCGAGGCGCTGCGCCCCGAGACCTGCATCCGGGTCGACGGCACCGTCAGGGCGCGTGATGATGCACTCGTCAATCCCAGGCTGCCGACCGGCGCGATCGAGGTCTATGTCCGCGAGATCGAGGTGCTGGGGCCCGTTGCGGAGCTGCCGCTGCTGGTGTTCGGCGATCAGGAATACCCCGAGGAAACCCGCCTGCGTTACCGCTATCTCGACCTGCGCCGCGAGGAGATGCAGCGCAAGATGGTGCTGCGCGCAGACATCGTCGCCTCCTTGCGCCGCCGGATGTGGGAACAGGATTTCCGCGAATATCAGACGCCGATCATCACGGCGTCCTCGCCCGAGGGCGCGCGCGACTTTCTGGTGCCGTCGCGGCTGCATCCGGGCAGGTTCTACGCCCTGCCGCAGGCCCCGCAGCAGTTCAAGCAGTTGCTGATGGTCTCGGGTTTCGACCGCTATTTCCAGATCGCGCCGTGCTTCCGCGACGAAGACCCGCGCGCCGATCGCAGCCCCACCGATTTCTACCAGCTCGATATCGAGATGTCCTTTGTCGAGCAGGAGGACGTTTTCGCCGCCGTCACCCCCGTGCTGCGGGGCGTGTTCGAGGAATTCGGGGGCGGTCGCAAGGTCGATACCGACTGGCCGCAGATTTCCTGGGCCGATTCCGCACTCTGGTATGGCACCGACAAGCCGGACCTGCGCTGCCCGCTGAAGATGGAACTGGTGAGCGAGCATTTCCGCGGCTCGGGCTTCCAGGTTTTTGCGAAACTGCTCGAGCAGGAGGGAACCGAGGTCCGCGCCATCCCCGCACCCGGGGGCGGCAGCCGGGCCTTCTGTGACCGCATGAACGCCTTCGCCCAGAAAGAGGGTCTGCCGGGCATGGGCTATATCTTCTGGCGTGAGGCTGAGGACGGCTCCGAGGCTGCCGGTCCCGTCGCCAGGAACATCGGCCCAGAACGGACCGAGGCGATCCGCACGCAACTCGGCCTTGGTGCGGGCGATGCGGTGTTCTTCCTGGGCGGCAAGCCGCAGACATTCGAGCGCGTCGCCGCCAAGGCACGGGTCGAGATCGGCCGCGAACTGGGTCATTTCGAGGAAGAGCGTTTCGCCTTCGCCTGGATCGTCGATTTCCCGATGTATCAGAAAGACCCCGAGACCGGCGTGATCGACTTCGAGCACAACCCGTTCTCGATGCCGCAGGGCGGGCTCGAGGCGCTGGACGGCGATCCGCTGGCGGTGAAGGGCTATCAGTATGACCTGTCCTGCAATGGCTACGAAATCCTCTCCGGCGCGATCCGCAACCACCGCCCGGACATCATGTTCAAGGCGTTCGGCATCGCAGGCTATGACGAGGACGAGGTGCGCAAGCGCTTTGGCGGCATGGTCAACGCCTTCACCTATGGCGCGCCGCCGCATGGCGGCTGTGCAGCCGGGATCGACCGGATCGTGATGCTGCTGGCGGACGAGGTGAACATCCGCGAGGTGATCCTCTTCCCGATGAACCAGCGGGCCGAGGATCTGATGATGGGTGCCCCGTCGGAGCCCACGAACGAACAGCTCCGCGAATTGCGCCTGCGTGTGCTGCCGCCCGAGGCTTGAGGTCCGGCCCCCACATCATTGCAAGAAGGCAAGGCCGACACGGCAATCGGCCCGTCACGAATTGCATCAGACGCGGGCAACCGCGCGCGTCTTTTGCACCGGTCGATTGCTTCGCCTGCTGCCTGCCATGAGGACGGACGGGCACCCCGGCCCGGCGCAACTCTCGATCGTCCCCATTGCCCAGCCCCCATGGCAGCGATAAGAGCCGGGCGAAGGAAGCAGAGGCGAGCATGCCCATACTCGTGATGAAATTCGGCGGCACATCCGTCGCCAATCTCGACCGCATCCGGCGCGTGGCCAAGCGCATCGCGCTCGAAGTCGCCAAGGGCCATGACGTCATCTGCATCGTCAGCGCCATGGCGGGCGAGACCAACAAGCTCGCCGACTGGGTGAGCGAGACCTCGCCTCTCTATGACGGGCGCGAATATGACGCGGTCACGTCCTCGGGCGAGAATGTGACGGCCGGGCTCATGGCGCTGCGATTGCAGGAAATGGGCATCCCCGCGCGGTCCTGGCAGGGCTGGCAGGTGCCGGTGATGACATCATCTGCGCACAGCAATGCGCGGATCGAGGACATCCCGACCGACAACATCCTGCGCAAGTTCGAGGAAGGCATGCGCGTGGCCGTGGTCGCGGGCTTTCAGGGAATCAGCACCGAGAACCGCATCACGACGCTCGGACGTGGCGGATCGGACACCACGGCGGTGGCTTTCGCCGCATCTTTCGAGGCGGTGCGCTGCGACATCTACACCGATGTGGACGGCGTCTATACCACCGACCCGCGCATCTGCGAGGGCGCGCGCAAGCTCGACCGCATCGCCTATGAGGAAATGCTGGAACTGGCGAGCCTCGGGGCCAAGGTGCTCCAGACCCGTTCGGTCGAGATGGCGATGCGCAACAGGGTGGCGCTGCGCGTGCTCTCAAGCTTCGACGAACCATCCGACAGCGCCGGAACGCTGGTCTGCGACGAGGAGGACATCATGGAACATCGCGCCGTGGCCGGGATCGCGCATTCCCGTGACGAGGCAAAGGTGACACTGCTGCAGGTCGCCGACCGGCCGGGCGTCGCGGCGGCGATCTTCGGTCCCCTCGCCGAGGCGGGAGTGAACGTCGACATGATCGTGCAGAACATCTCCGAGGACGGCACGACGGACATGACCTTCTCCTGCCCGATCGACCAGGTCGCGCGGGCACGCAAGGCCGTCGAGGAGGCACAGGAACGCGGCGACTATACTTTCGCCGACCTGGTGGTCGATCAGGGCGTCGCCAAGGTCTCGGTCGTGGGGATCGGGATGCGCACCCATGCCGGCGTGGCCGCGCAGATGTTTGCTGCGCTGGCCTCGGAGGGGATCAACATCAAGGTCATCACCACCTCCGAGATCAAGATCTCCGTGCTGATCGACCGTAAATACATGCAGCTTGCGGTTCAGGTGCTGCATGATTCCTTCGGGCTGGATCAGGCAGCATGACATGCGGCAATCGCTTGCGGGTCTGCAGGCGGCCGTGATCTAATCGGCCGCAGGGCCGCAACGGGCGCGGAGGCAGCACATGCCCGAACGGACGGAAAGCGAGAGTCGCAAACTTCTGGGACAGCTTCGTGCGGTCCTGGCCGAGTCCGGCGCGGGGCAGGCGCGGCTTGACCGGGTGGTCGGCCTCATCGCCGATTCGATGCGTTCCGAGGTCTGCTCCGTCTATCTGTTCCGCGATGCCGAGACGCTGGAACTGAGCGCGACCAAGGGGCTGCGCGCCGATGCCGTCCACAAGACACGCCTGCGCATGGGCGAGGGCCTCGTCGGTCGCGTCGCGCGCACACGACAGGTGGTCAACACCGCCAATGCGCCCTCGGAGCCGGGTTTCCGCTACATGCCCGAGACGGGCGAGGATATCTACCGCAGTTTCTGCGGCGTACCGATACAGCGCCTGGGCGAGGTGCTGGGCGTCCTCGTCGTCCAGTCCCGCGAAGGGATGATCATGTCGGCGGACGAGGTCTATGCGCTCGAAGTCGTGGCCATGGTGCTGGCCGAGATGACGGAACTCGGCGCCTTCACCAGCAATGATGATACTGCCGCAGGTCGGCGCCATCGCCGCCCCGTCCTCTTTCGCGGCACGGGCGGCCAGGAGGGCGCGGCCCAGGGTCATGTCTGGCTGCACGAGCCACGCGTCGTCGTCACCAATCCGATCAGCGACAACCCCGACCATGAGCTCCAGCGCCTGCGCGATGCCATCGATTCGCTGCGCCAGCAGGTGGACGAGATGCTGGCCTCGGCTGTCACCGTCGACGCCGAACAGGTCGCCGTCCTCGAGACCTACCGCATGTTCGCCAATTCGCGGTCGTGGATGCGGCGGATGGAGGACGACATCGGCTCGGGCCTCTCGGCCGAGGCGGCGGTGGAAAAGGAACAGTCGCTCGCCCGCGCGCGAATGGGGCAGGCCGCCGACGCCTATCTGCGCGAGCGGCTGCATGATCTGGACGACCTCTCGAACCGGCTCCTGCGCATCCTCACCGGCCAGGGCCGCGACACCGGCGCACAGAGGCCGGCGGACCCGGTCCTCGTCGCGCGCAATATCGGGCCGGGGGAGTTGCTCGAATACGGCAAGACATTGCGCGGGATCGTGCTGGAAGAAGGATCGGTCGGCAGTCACGCGGCCATCATCGCGCGCGCCTGGGCGATACCGCTGGTCATCCGGGCCGATGGAATCACGACCGAGGCGCTGAACGGCGACCGCATCCTCATCGACGGCGACCAAGGCCTCGTACATCTGCGCCCCGAGGAGCCCGTGCGCAAGGCCTTCGCCGACAAGCTTGCCATGCTGACCCGCGCGCAGGAGCGTTACGCCGATCTACGCGATCTGCCCGCCACCACGCTCTGCGGCACGACAGTCAGCCTGCAGATGAATGCGGGGCTTCTGGCCGACCTGCCCTCCCTGCCGTCCTCAGGGGCCGATGGCGTGGGGCTGTTCCGCACCGAGCTGCAATTCCTGATCCGCAACCAGATGCCGAAACGGGCGGAACTCTCGGCGCTCTACGCCCGGGTGATGAATGCGGCGCAGGGGCGGCGGGTGGCCTTCCGCACGCTCGACATCGGTTCGGACAAGGTGCTCTCCTACATGAAGCCGCAGGACGAGCCGAACCCGGCGATGGGCTGGCGCGCGATCCGTGTGGGGCTCGACAAGCCGGGCGTGCTCAGGATGCAGCTTCAGGCCCTGATCCGCGCCGCGGCCGGGCGGCCGCTGGCCGTCATGTTCCCCTTCGTCGCCGTCGCCTCGGAGTTCCGCGCCGCGCGGGCCGAGTTCGACAAGGCGCTCGAACGCGAGCGCATCCTCGGCCACCCCCTGCCCGAGAAGGTCGAGGTCGGGGCGATGCTCGAGACTCCCTCGCTGGCCTTTGCCGAAGAGTCCTTCTGGCGCGAGATCGACTTCATCTCGATCGGCGGCAATGACCTCAAGCAGTTCTTCTACGCCGCCGACCGCGAGAACGAGCGGGTCCGCCGCCGCTACGACATGCTCGACATGGCCTTCCTGACCTTCCTCGAGGGGATCATCACCCGCTGCAAGGGTTCGGATACCTTGCTGTCCTATTGCGGCGAGGATGCGGGCAAGCCGCTGGAGGCCATCGTGCTGGCCGCGCTGGGGTTCCGCGCGCTGTCGATGCGTGCCCCCTCGATCGGCCCGGTCAAACACCTGCTGCGCCGCGTGGACCTGCGCGAGGTGCGCAGGCTGATCGAGGCCGCACGCCTTCAGGGCGGCCCCGTGCGCCCGGCGCTGGAGAAATGGCTGGCGGGGCTGGGATGACGGGGCATCCGGAGCAACAGACTTCGACGCATGGGACCATGATCCGGCCGAAGCCCCCAAGGCACCGAATCCGTCGCTCCTGTCGTCATTGCGAGCGGAAGCGAAGCAACCCGGTCCTCACCCCGTCTGGCTTGCCGTGTCGGCTGCGGCTCCTCGCAATGACAGGACCTAGAGGAATCCTGTGGCCTGGATGCCCGCCCGGATCAGCTATCTGCGGTCAATCGGCCTGATACCACGCACAGAGGTCAAGCTGATCGTCGGCAGTCACCTCGTCGCTGGCGACAAGCTGCGTCTCGCCGTTGCGGCAAACGACCGTGTAGTCGCCATGACCCGCCATATCGGCCATGATCTGCACCCAGTGACGATACTGGACCGTATGCCCCTCGTCCGGGTAGATCGTGGCGCGGGCGATGTTCGGCAAAGCCTCCTGCCATTGCTCCATCGCGGCGACCGGCACGGCTGTATCGACCTCGCCCCAGTAGAGATAGGCCGGGGAAGTGATCAGGCTCGCATCGACGACTGCATCCTCGCTGCAGGGCAGAAGATTCTCATGTGCGAGCGCCGAAGGGTCGCCCATCTGTCCCGCGACATAGAAGGACCGCGTGGCATCCGCATAGGCGCGATCCTGCCAGCCGGGGATCACCAGGACCGGCGAGCCGGGCACGCCCCACCACATTTGCGGATTATGGGTCCACCTCAGCGCATCGGCCCGGGCTTCGGCAAAGCTTTTCTCGCAGTTGCGATCCGACCGGGTGGGCAGGGTTGACGGCGAGGCAGCGCCCAGATGCAGCGAGATCACGCGATCCGGCACTGTGGACGCCAGATGCGCCGCATAGGCACCACCGCCCGAGATCGCCATCAGCGCAAACTCGCCGACCTGGAGATGATCGAGAACGGCCAGCACCTCGTTTACATAGTCCGCGTAGCCCAGGTTGCGGTCGAAAGGCGAATCGCCAAAGCCGTTGCGCTCGACCGAGATGACCCGCAGCCCCAGGGCCTCGCGGCTGGTGCGCGCAAACTCGGTCAACTGGAAGGCCTCGAGACTGGTGCCTTGCCCACCAATGAAGACCACGGGGCGACCGTCACGCGGACCTTCGTCAATGAAATAGACATCACGCCCGTCGGCATCGAGATGGTGCACTTCGGCCCCGATGGGATCGAACCCGTTCTGAAGCCGGATCGTGGACGGATCAGAGCCCTCCTGTGCGGCCACCACGCCCGGGCTGAACGAGGCGAGCGCGAGCATCGAAACGGCGAGAGCGTGTTTCATGGTGAGACTCCTGATCCCGATTGAGTGACGACAAGGAAGGCTGGTTGATCGCACCGGGACTGTCAACGCGATCACTCGGTCTCCCCGGGCTCCGAACGCATGTTGCAGTAAGGTTCACATCCTCCCCTGAACCGATGCTGCAACCTCGAACAGGGTCACGGACGACCATCCGGCCCGCAGGATTCCCGCAAATCCCGTCATTGCGAGGAGGCGAAGCCGACGCGGCAAGCCACAAACGTGGAAGCGTGGGGACAACCGGCTTGCTTCGCCTCGTCAGAATGACGGGGCACTACCCCGCCTTCTCCACCCGTCCCGTCACCCCTTCCCAGGCTCCGCCCTGCAACGCCAGCCCCAGCACCCGCTCGGGGTTGGTGGGGGGCGGCATCTCGACGCCTTCCAGCCGGGCAAAGCCGAAGCGGTGGTAATAGGGCAGGTCGCCCACCAGCATGATACGCTCATGTCCGAGCGCCGAGGCGCGCGCGATCGCTTCATGCATGAGGAACGCACCGACCCCCTCGCCCTGGTGGGTGGGGTGGACGGCAACCGGGCCCAGCAGCAGGGTCTCGGCCCCGCCGACACTCACCGGCCAGTTGCGCAAGGCCCCGATCAGCACCCCGCCCGTATCGCGTGCGGTCAGGCACAGGGGCGCGACCGGCGCAACCCCCTCGCGCAGGCGATAGGACGACAGCATCTCGCGGCCCGGCGCAAAGCAGAGATCGAGAAGCGCCTCGATCTCCCACCAGTCTTCCGGCCTCTCCTCGACGAGCGAGATCATGCGCACCAACGTGACTCAGGATTCCGGCTCGCGTAACATGCGGGGATTGCGGCTTCAAACCCGCGCTTTGCCCGGGCTCCAGCACAAGCGGCCCGGCCCGGGCGGTGGGGTGGCGCGACGACCGCCTTGCAGTCGGGGCGCGGCTTGTGTCTATCACGCCGGGCGCGACGAGAGAGGGACGCATGAAGACCGTCAAGGATCACATCCGCACCATCCCCGACTTTCCCGAGCCGGGCGTCATGTTCCGCGACGTGACCACGCTTTTCGGCGATGCACGGGGGCTGCGG
Organism: uncultured Rubellimicrobium sp.; assembly: GCA_964443055.1. Lineage (GTDB taxonomy): Bacteria > Pseudomonadota > Alphaproteobacteria > Rhodobacterales > Rhodobacteraceae > JADYZU01. Next base: position 3,856 of record CAYUBT010000073.1, on the reverse strand, counting down.
ATGGCGGTCGACCAGTTGCTCGCCCCCTTTGCCGGAACACGGATCGACAAGGTCGCCGGGCTCGAGGCCCGGGGCTTCATCCTCGGCGGCGCGGTGGCGCATCAGCTCTCGACCGGATTCGTGCCGATCCGCAAGAAGGGCAAGCTGCCCGCCGCGACCATCGAGGAAAGCTATGCGCTCGAATACGGCACGGCAGTGATGGAGATTCACGCCGATGCGATCGCGCCGGGCGAACGTGTACTGCTCGTGGATGACTTGCTCGCCACCGGCGGCACCGCTGCGGCGGGGATCCGGCTGATCGAGCGTCTGGGCGGCACGGTCACCGGCTGCGCCTTCGTCATAGACCTGCCCGATCTGGGCGGGCACGCACATCTGCAGGCGCTCGGCATGGATGTGCATGCGCTCTGCGCCTTCGAGGGCGACTAGCGCGCCCGCAGCATCGCTCCGGGGTTGAGGATTCCTGCCGGATCAAGCGCCTGTTTCACGCCGCGCATGAGCGAGAGCATCACCGGATCGCCCCAGCGCTCCAGATCGCCAACCTTGAGCCGCCCGACCCCGTGTTCTGCCGCGAAAGAGCCCCCGGCGGCGTGAACCAGCCCGTGCACCGTTTCCTGCACCACCCCGCGCAGCGAGTCGTATTCCCCCGCGTGCCGCCCCTTGGGCGGGAAGACGTTGTAATGCAGGTTGCCGTCGCCCAGATGGCCGAAACAGTTGACCCGGAACGGGCCGAGTGCCGCAATCGCTTCCCGGCCCCGTTCGATGAAGCCGGCAATCTCCGACAGCGGCAGCGAGATGTCATGCGACGAGATCGAACCCACCACGCGATTGCCCGCCGGGATCGATTCACGCAGGTGCCAGAAGGCGGCGCGCTGTGCTTCGGATGAAGCGATGACGCCATCGGTGACCAGGCCCCGCGCCTCGCCCTGCTCCCAGATGCGGGCAAAGAGATCCTCGACCGCGACGCCCGCGTTCACGCCCAGATCGAGCAGCACCGTCCACGCGGGACGCGGGCTGAGCGGATCGGCATGGCCGATCCCCGCCTCGTCCAGGAACTCGAGCCCCTGCCGCGCGATCAGTTCAAACCCGCTGATCTGGTCGCCTGCCACATCCTGCGCCAGTGCCAGAAGATCGAGCGCCGCCGCTGGCGAGGGCACGGCAAGCATCGCTGCCCCCTCGACGGCGGGACGCGGAACCAGGCGCAGGGTGGCGGCGGTGATGACGGCAAGCGTGCCCTCAGAGCCGATCAGAAGGTCGCGCAGGTCATAACCCGCATTGTCCTTGCGCAATCGGCTCAGGCCGCGCCAGATGCGCCCGTCGGCAGTCACCGCCTCGATCCCGAGGCAGAGCGCCCGGGCATTGCCCCAGCGCAGCACATGTGTGCCGCCCGCATTGGTGGCGAGGATCCCTCCCACCCGCGCCGTGCCCTCCGAGGCGATGGACAGCGGGAAGAGCCGCCCGGCCTCCCGCGCCGCCTCCTGCACCTGCGCAAGCGTCACGCCCGCCTCGGCGACGATCACCCCTTCGGACGGGTGGGAGGCGCGCAGGCGGTCCATCCGCACGAGCGACAGGATGACCGGCAAAGGCCCGTCCGGCATCACCTGCCCGGCCACCAGCCCGGTGCCCCCCGATTGCGGCACGACGCCGACCCGTGCCGCGTGACAGGCGCGCAGCAAGGTCGCGACCTCCTCGACCGACCCCGGTGCCACCAGAACGCCCTGCCCGCGCCAGCGCCCGCGCGGCTCGGTCAGTTCCGCCTCGCCCGGTTCGCGAAAGGCCGAAGCAGGCAGGACGGCGCGCAGGCTGTCCATGAATGCGGGCGTCGCGGGTTCGAGCATCCCCGGCTCCTTCATCTTCGCGAAAATACCCTGGGGGAGGCCCGCAGGGCCGGGGGCAAAGCCCCCTTCTAGACGAACTGCTCGCGCAGCACCCGCTCTTCAAGCCCGTGGCCCGGATCGAACAGCAGCCGGTGCTCCACGGCCGGTTCGGAAGAGATCCCGACCCGCACCACATCACGCACCAGACGCGAATCGGCAGCGGCGATCACCGGGCGCTTGTCGGCATCGAGCACCTCGAAGGTCACCATCGCGTCCTTGGGCAGCAGCGCGCCGCGCCAGCGGCGAGGCCGAAACGGGGCGATGGCGGTGAGGGCAAGGACTTCCGAGCCGATGGGCAGGACCGGGCCATGCGCCGAATAATTGTAGGCCGTCGATCCCGCGGGCGTCGCCACCAGCGCGCCGTCGCAGACCAGTTCATCAAGACGCTCGCGCCCGTCCACGAGGATGCGCAACCGCGCCGCCTGCGGGCCCGCGCGCAGAAGGCTCACCTCGTTGATGGCCAGGGCCGCCTCAGCGCGCCCGTCCGCTGTGGTCGCATGCATCCGCAGGGGGTTGATCACCGTCTCTTCGGCCTGGGCGAGGCGTTCGGGCAGCAGATCCTCGCCATAGGCATTCATCAGGAAACCGACCGTGCCCCGGTTCATCCCGTAGACCGGCACATCGCGCTCCTCGATCGCATGCAGCGTCTGCAGCATGAAGCCGTCGCCGCCCAGCGCCACCACGACATCGGCGTCATCGAGGGGCGCATCGCCATAGCGCGCCGCAAGCGTCGTACGCGCCTCCTGAGCGATGGGCACGTCGCTCGCCCTGAAGGCGATGCGCGTCGCGCTCATATGTCCCTCCCCCGCCGCCACTGCCGGTTGTCCGACATCTTGTCCCGCAGGCGGAGGCGAATGGCAATCACAAGGCTCGGACCGCAGCGTTCCGAACGCATGTTGCGGTGAAGCACACACCCACCGCTGAAATGACGTGGCGGCCCCGAGCGGGGTGGTGGGTGGCATTCAACCCGCAGGAGTCCCGCAGATCCCGCCATTGCGAGAGGGCGCAGCCGGTGTGGAATCTGGCTTGCTTCGCTGCCGCTCGCAATGACGGAAGGGGTGATGGCTCGGAACCCTGCTCAGATCACGCCCAGAGCATCCATCGCCTCGGCCACTTTCACGAAACCGGCGATATTGGCTCCGAGGACGTAATCCCCCGGCGCGCCGTATTCGTCGGCGGTGGTCGCGCAGGTGTCGTGGATCGAGCGCATGATGTCAGCCAGCCGGTCCTGGGTCTGGGCGCTGGTCCAAGAGTCGCGGCTCGCATTCTGCTGCATCTCGAGTGCGGATGTGGCAACGCCGCCGGCATTCGCCGCCTTGCCCGGCGCGAACAGCACTCCCGCACCCCGGAAGATGTGGATCGCATCGGGAGTGCAGGGCATGTTTGCCCCCTCGCCCAGCGCGATGAGCCCGTTCTTGACCAGCGTACGCGCATCCTTGCCGGTGAGTTCGTTCTGCGTGGCCGAGGGCATCGCCACCTCGCAGGGCACGTCCCAGACGGAACCGCCCTCGATGTAATGCGCGCCCTCGCCCCTGAGGCGGACATATTCCGAGATCCGCCCGCGCCGGACTTCCTTGATCTCCTTCACGAGGCCAAGGTCGATCCCGTCCTCGTCCACGACATAGCCGCTCGAATCCGAACAGGCGATGACCTTGCCGCCAAGGTCGGCAACCTTCTCCATCGTGTAGATCGCGACATTGCCCGAGCCCGAGACAACGGTGCGCCGCCCCTCGAACGTCATGCCGCGTGTGGCGAGCATGGCCTCGACGAACCAGGTGTTGCCGTAGCCCGTCGCCTCCTTGCGTGCGCGCGAACCGCCATAGGCAAGGCCCTTGCCCGTCAGCACCCCGGCCTCGTAGCGGTTGGTGAGGCGCTTGTATTGCCCGAACATGTAGCCGATCTCGCGCCCGCCCACGCCGATGTCGCCCGCGGGCACGTCGGTATATTCGCCCAGATGGCGGAACAGCTCGGTCATGAAGGAC
>CAYUBT010000072.1:8017-12628 GCA_964443055.1 uncultured Rubellimicrobium sp. | reverse complement strand
CGAGCGCCTTCTGACGGTCTGCATTCTTGGGATCGATCATGGTGAGAAGGTCTGCCGCTGCCATTGGTTTCCATCCTTGTGCCACAGCCCCCGGGGGGCGGCAATCGCGCATGTGTTCGTTTCTTGTTCGTCAGTAATGAATACAAAGCAAGAACATTGCAAGTGAAATCCCGCGAATTCACTCTGGCGGAGGATCGGTTAAGGTTCGGTTGACGAAAAGCGGGCAGGAGGTGGCATGCTGATTTTCTGGAAGGCGCAGCTGGTCCTGCTTGCCGTCCCCAAGACGGGGACGACAGCGCTTGAAGGGGCGCTTGCGCCGCGCGCGGATCTGGTGTTCCGTAACCCGCCCGAACTGAAACATGCGCCGCTCTACCGATTCCGTCGGCTGGTCGAGCCGCTCCTGAAGGTCGCCGGCGGCGAGGGGTTCGAGACGCTTGCCGTGGTGCGCGAACCGGTCTCATGGCTGGGCTCGTGGTACCGCTACCGGCTGCGGCCCGAACTTGCATGCACGCCCAACAGCACCCAAGGCATGAGCTTCGACGCCTTCGTGAACGAATACTGTAAGGGGCGGCCCGCGCCCGCCGCCCATGTGGGCTCGCAGGCGAAGTTCGTCGAAGATGCCCCGTCAGGGCCGGGGCTCACCCATCTCTTCCGTTACGAGGATCAGGAGCGGCTGCTCGGATTTCTGGCGGACCGTCTTGGCGACCTGCCGCCTCTGCCGCGCCGCAATGTCTCGCCCGCCGCCGAGATTCATCTTTCGCCGGGCGTCGAGAAAAGGTTGCGGATGAAACGCGCGGCGGAGTTCGAACTGTGGGAGCGTGCGGCGGTCAGCCCTGCAGCAGGGTGACCACGAACCGCAGAGCCACGAGCGCCAGAAAGATGCCGAAGGCCACTTCCAGCGCGCGGCGCGGCAGGGAATGGGCAAGGCGCACGCCGATTCGCGTGGTCAGCACCGTGGCCGGCACCATCAGGGCGAAGGCCAGCAGGGAGACGAAGCCGAGCGAGAAGGGCGCGAGCCCCTCGCGTCCCCAGCCGGCCCAGACATAGCCCGCCGCCCCGGGGATCGAGATCAGCACCCCCACGGCCGAGGCGGTGGCGACCGAGTTGCGGATGTCGCGGCCATGGAGCGTCAGCAGCAGATTGGTGATCGCACCGCCGCCGATACCCATCAGCGCCGAAGCAAGTCCGATCATCGCCCCGTAGGCGCGCAGGAGGATGCCGCCCGGCAGGCGGTCGGCAATGCGCCAGCCATCGCGGCCGAACAGCAGCTTCGCCGCGTTGATCCCGGCGACCAGCACGAAGACGGTCTGGAACACGGCCGCAGGGGCCACCCGGGCGATGGCCGCGCCACCCAGGACGCCCGCCAGGACCGGCAGTGCCCAGGCCCGCACGATGGCTGTATCCATCGCGCCCCGCAGGTAATGGCCGCGTGCGGATTGCAGCGAGGTCGGGATGATGATGGCCAGCGAGGTGCCGACCGCCAGCGGCATCCGCACGTCGTCGGTCACGGACAGCAGGCCGAAGACCTCGTAAAGAAGCGGCACCGTGATCGCGCCGCCGCCCACGCCGAACAGCCCGGCAAGCACCCCCGTCACCGCCCCTGAAACGGCCAGAAGAACGACGAGCGAGACAAGCGTGGCCGGGTCGATCTCTGGCATGGGCCTCTTGCGCTCCTGTCGCTGGCTCTCCTGGTCCTCAGGACAGGCCCTGCAATCCCTCGTCGTCGGCCATTTGTGCGACATGAGCATCCTGCAGGCGCTCATGCGCGTCCTCGCTCATCACCGCCCCGGTTGCCGTGTCGGCGGTCCGGCCGGGGGCGGTATTGGCGCGGGCAAGCCCGGCAATCTCGATGCCTTCCTCGAAGAAGCGTCGCGCAATCTCGACATTCAGCTCCGACTGCACCGAGAGGAAGAAGTTGATGTCGCGCAGGATGACGCGGATCTCGAAGTTCAGCATGTCCGAGCCGAAACTGGTGAGAACCACGGTGGGCGGCGGGTTGAGGATCACCATCGGGTTGGCCTCGGCAATCTCGCGCAGGATCGTGAGCACACGCTCTGCATCGGTGCCGTAGACCACACTGACCGGCACGATCACCCGTCCCACCGGAGAGCCGCTGGTCCAATTGATGACCTGCCCCGAGATCAGGTCGGCATTGGGGACGATCAGCTTGGTGCGGTCGAAGGTTTCGACCGTCGTGGAGCGGACCGAGATCTGCCGGACGGTGCCCATCTTGCCGCCGACCTCGATCCAGTCGCCCACGGCGATGGGCCGCTCGATCAGCAGGATGATCCCCGAGATGAAGTTTGAGACGATGTTCTGCAGGCCGAAGCCGATCCCGACCGAGAGCGCCCCGGCGACGATGGCGAGGCTCGAGAGGTCGAGGCCGACCGAGGTGATGGCGACAAGGGCGGCGACGACGATGCCGAGATAGCCCGTGCCCGAGATGATCGCCGTCTGCGCGCCCTCGTCCATTCGCGTGCGCGGCAGGATCGTGGTGCGCAGCATCCCCTGCAATAACCGGGTGAGCAGGAGGCCGAGCAGGAAGATCAGCACGAAGGCGACGAAGTCGCTGGGCGAGATATGCGTCTCGCCCAGCGAGAAACCCTCGCGGAACCTGGCCCAGACCTCGCCCAGATCCTCGGCCCGTCCGCCCCAGATCAGGACGAGAAAGGGCACGGCCGCCAGCGACAGGATCACGGCGGCGATGACCGGCGGCAGCGCATCGCGTGCGCCCTCGGTCCGGGTGAAGAAGACATGCAGTTCGGCAGCGAGGCTCTGGAGCACCATCACCACGCCGATCACGCCGAGGCTGCGCACCATCGGGTCGGTCAGTGCCTCGCCGGCCACGCCGTAGCCTATCGCCGTCAGCGCCGGTCCGATCAGGGCCACCGCCATCAGCGCGCGGCCGATGAGGACCAGCAGGCTGCGGCGGAAGTTGCCGGCCTCGGAATCCTCGTCGCTGCGGGTCACGACGAAACAGCGGCCGAGCCGGAAGAGCACGATGGAGATGAGGATCTGCACCGGAAGCAGCGTGGCCGTCACGGTCACCGGCGCGATCTCGCCCGCCGCCAGCCCCGCGCCCAGAATCGCGCCGAGTGAGGCGAACCAGCCGAGTGCGACCGTCAGCCTGCGCGCACGGCCGCAAGGTTCCGAACCGATATCGGCGGCGATGGGCAGCCGCGTCCCGTCGGTGAAGAGCCGCCCGGCCAGCCAGCTTGCGATGATGACATAGGCACCTGCGCCGGGCAGGGCGGCAATGATCTGTCCGAGCCGGAAGCCCACCAGGCCCGAGGCTTGCGCCCCCTCGACCAGAAGCCTGAGGCCGAGCCAGGGCAGTACGACCTCGCCCAGTGACAGGATCATCCCCCAGACCGCCGCGCCGCGCCAGCTGCGCCGCTCTCCCCAGGCTATTGCCCGGGCCGACCAGCGCCGTCCGCGCAGGAGCAGGAGCGCCCCGGCCAGCAGGCTGAGGACCACCTGCGCCAGATGCGCCTTGAGGACGTTCAGCCGCGAGGTGCTGGTGAAGGTGACACGCATCTCCTTGCCCAGGCTGACCGAGAGGCTGCCCAGGTCAGCCATGATGCCCGGCCAGTGGAACGGGTTGAGCGGCGACAGGCCGCGCGCCGTCAGCGCATCGGCGCGTCGGGTGCGCAGCAGGGAGTCGATCTCGGAGATGAGGCCGTTGGCTTCGGCATAGGCCTCCTGCGCGAGGAGGAGCGGCGCGCGCAGCCGCGCGAACTCGGCCTGCAGCGCGTCCCTGCGGGCGGCGACGCGCCCGTCTTCGACGGCAGGTTCCTCCGGCGGATCGCCCAAGGTGGAAAGCTGCTGGCGCACGGTGGCGATCCGTGCGGCGTTCGTTCCCTGCGCTGCAAGGAACTGATCACGCCACTGCACCAGGTCGCTGCGCATCCTCTCGAGCGCGAAGGGCGAGCCGTTGCCGCTTTCGCTGATCGCCGCGCTGCGCTGCGCGGTGCGCTCCCAGGCGGTATAGTCGATGCCCGCGATGGGGCTGGGGGGGGAATCGGCCACGGGGGGGCCGATGATGTCCGTGGCGGGCTCGGGCGTGTCCTGCGCCATGGCGAATGGCGCGGCCAGCAGGAGCAGGATCAGCCCGAATGCGCGGATCATGTCGCCTCGGTCACATCCGGGATGCTGATGGCGGCACGGGCAGGCCCTTCTCGCGCAGGAAGGCGGGGTTGAAGAGCTTGGACTGATAGCGCGTGCCGTAATCGGCCAGCACGGTGACGATAGTGTGGCCCGGCCCCATCTCGCGCGCCATGCGCATGGCACCGGCGACATTGATTCCCGACGAGCCGCCGACGCAGAGACCTTCCTGCGCGAGCAGGTCGTAGATGAGCGGCCGCGCCTCGGCATCGGGGATGCGGAAGCTCATATCCGGGGTGATCCCCTCGAGATTGCCGGTGATCCGGCCCTGGCCGATGCCTTCGGTGATCGAATTGCCCTCGGAGGCGAGCGTGCCGGTCGTGTAATAGGAATGAAGCGCCGCGCCCTCGGGATCGGCGAGGCCGATCTTCACGCCCCTGGGCTGGAGTGCGAGCGCGACCCCCGCAAGTGTGCCGCCGGAGCCCACGGCGCAGATGAAGCCATCGA
>CAYUBT010000072.1:0-8007 GCA_964443055.1 uncultured Rubellimicrobium sp. | reverse complement strand
CTCATGCGCACGGCGATTGGCCTGATTGTCGAACTGATCGGCCCAGATCGCCCCTTCGGGGGCGGATTTGGCGAGGGCCTCGGCGAGCCGTCCCGAATAGCGGACGTAGTTGTTCGGGTTTCGGTAGGGTACCGCATCGACCTCGACCAGTTCCGCCCCGGCGAGGCGCAGCATGTCCTTCTTTTCCTGGCTTTGCGTGCGGGGGATGACGATGACGCTGCGATAGCCCATCGAGGCACCGACCAGGGCGAGGCCGATGCCGGTATTGCCGGCGGTGCCCTCGACAATGATCCCGCCGGGGCCCAGCGCGCCGCGTTTGATCGCGTCGCGGATGATCCAGAGCGCGGCGCGGTCCTTGACCGACTGGCCGGGGTTGAGGAATTCGGCCTTGGCGAGGATCTCGCAGCCCGTGGCCTCGGACGGCCCGCGCAGCCGGATCAGGGGCGTGTTGCCGACGGTTTCGGCTAGGCTGGCGCGGACGGGCAGGGCGGACACGGCGGACTCCTTCGTTTCCCCCTGTCTATGAGCGCAGGCCACGGCCCGCAAGACGCGACGGGCAGCGCTTCCCGGGGCGGCCCCTGCTTATGTGGCTCTCCTGTCGAGACCCGCGACTCTGCCGGAAAGACCGCCCGGCCAGGCCCGGTCTCAGCCCCCGAACAGTTCCCACGACCGCAGGAGGCTCTCCTCGTCCAGATTGCGGCCGATCAGGACGACGACGCCTTCTTCGGGCGCGGGGCCGGCGAGGCGGCGACCACCCTCGGGCAGGATCTCGGGCGGCTGCACCACGCGGCGCACCGATTGCAGGAGCAGCCGCCCCGCAGGTGCCCGCACGACGCCCTTGACGCGCACCACATCGTCGCCACGCGCCTGCAGGAGCGCCGAAAGCCAGGTCGACAGCGCGATCCAGCCGCCCTCGTCGCCGATCTGCAGCCGGAAGGGGCGGATCGGTCCGGCGTCGGCGGGTGAGGGCAGGGGCAGGGGCTCCGTCGTCTCGTCTCCGGGCGGCAGGTCGACGGCCACGCCCTGTTCGGCGGCGCTGATGACGGCCGCAGGGTTCAACAGGCGCAAGGTCGCGCCAAGCCGCGCGAGGGAATCGCCCTCGGCCAGGGCGGGTTTGGTGATGATCAGCCGGTCGGCCGCCTCGACCTGCGCGCGGGCGAGCGGCTCGTCGGCAAGCTGTGCCGCGGCATGCAGCCCGTCCACCAGCACGATCACCTCGTCCACCACCAGCCTGCGCGCGAGCACCTGGTCGGCGGCGATGGCAGCGGCGATGGGGCCCGGATCGGCGAGGCCGCTGGTTTCCAGCAGCACGCCCTCGATCCCGCTCGCTTCGCGCCCGGTGGCGTCATCGCAGATGCGGCGCAGGGCGTCCATGAGCGCGGGCAGCCCGTCACAGCAGGCGCAGCCCCCCGCGAGGACCTCGAGCCGCATTGCATCACCCAGCAACAGGTTGTCCACCGGGGTGAGCGCAGCCTCGTTCACGAGGAAATGGTGCCCGCGGAAGCGGCCCTCGTGCAACTGGTGGCGCAGCCAGGTGCTCTTGCCCGAGCCGAGAAAGCCGCCGACGATGGTGAGTTTCAGGCGCCCGTCGCTGCGCCCGCCCTCAGCCTGCATGGGCGAGAGCGCGGGGCGAGAGCGGGTCGATTGCCTCTCCGGCGAGGCGTGCGGCCTCGGCCCAGAGGCTTTCGAGATCGTCCACGAGGACGCGTGCGCCGCCGGGAGCAAAAAGCTGCATCCCCGGCGTCACGCCATCGTCATGCGCCTTGATCCCCCAGGGGGCAAGCAGGCGGTTTATCGCCGCGATCCGGGCGAAACGGAGGCGCAGCCGTTCGGACGGATTGTCCGCCCCCGCATCGGTCCAGTGGCCCGGCTTGGCCGGAAAGCCGCAGGCGCTGCACATGGCTGGCCTCCTTTCCTCCTCAGATCACTTCGGGGCGCTTGCCGCCTTCGAACGGGTAGCGCTTGCGGAAATCGTCTGCGATCTCCTCGAACGGAGCCCATTCGACCCCCTCATGCCCATTGATATATTCGATGAGCCGCTCGAGCATCAAGAGCACCTGCGGGCGGCCCGACACGTCGGGGTGGATGGTGAAGGCGAACACGCCGTAATCCATCTCGCGGTAGACCCAGTCGAACTGGTCGCGCCAGAGGTCCTCGATGTCGCGCGGATTCACGAAGCCGTGGCTGTTGGGCGACTTCTTCATGAACATCATCGGCGGCAGGTCGTCGACATACCAGTTGGCGCCGATCTCGACGAGGTCGACCTCCTCGCCGTGCTTCAGCGGATGCATCCAGTCCTTGGCCTGCTTGGTGTAGTCGATGACGTTCCACTCGTCGCCGACGCGGGCGTAGAAGGGCTGGAAGTCGCGATAGCCCTGGCTGTGATCGTAGCTGAAGCCGTATTTCTTCAGCAGTGCCGCCGTGACCGAGGACATTTCCCACCAGGGTGCCACATAGCCGCGCGGCGCGCGTCCGGTGAGCTTCTCGATCAGTTCGATCGACTTGACGAGGACATCTTCCTCCTGCTGCGGCGTCATGGCGATCGGATTCTCGTGCAGATAGCCGTGCGCGCCGATCTCGTGGCCAGCGTCCACGATCATCTGCATCTCCTTGGGGAAGGTCTCGAGCGAATGCCCCGGGATGAAGAAGCTCGTGCGCAGGTCGTATTTCTTGAACAGACGCAGCAGGCGCGGCACGCCCACCTCGGTGGCGAAAATCCCGCGCTGGATGTCCGAGGGGCTGTCGCCGCCGCCGTATGAGCCGATCCAGCCTGCGACCGAATCGATATCTGTGCCGAAGGCGCAGTAGATTTTCTTGGCCATGTCAGTCTCCTGTAGTAAGCGGCGGCCCCCGGGCCGCCCTGGGGTTGCGATCACGCCGCTCCGGGCGGCGTTGACAGGTCGGCGAGCCCGGAGAAGCGCCCGGGTTGCCCGACCATGAGAAGAAGGATCAGCAGAAGCCGCGCCTTGAGCGCATCGAGGTCGCCTGCGCCGACAAGGCCGCGCGAGAGAAGGTCGATCTCGCCGCCGACCTGCCCGTAGGTCCGGCTCAGGACACGCCCGCCGCGCGTGCGGCTGGAAAAGATGACCGGAACCCGACCTGCGGCATCGGTCAGCGCCTCGAGCCAGCCCGAATGCACATGGCCGCCGCCTGCGAGGTCGAGGACGAGGCCCGCCGCCCCGGCGTCGAGCGCCGCGCCCACGAGATGCGGGCTGTCGGAAAGCCCGGGCGTCAGGATCGGTACGAGTGGGACGGTTGCATCGCCGGGAATGTCCAGCGCCGGACGCCGTGCCGGGCGGGCGTAGAGTGCGGCCTCGCCCTCGACCAGCCAGCCCAGCGGCGCGGGCGACCAGAAGGCCCCGGTCGCCGTCGTGTCGCGTTTCTGCACCCAGCGCGCGGCATGGATCGTGTCGTCAAAGGCGACCATCGCCCCCATGTCGCGGCAGAGGGGGCTGGCGGCGCAGGTGACGGCGGCCAGCAGGTTGGCGGGGCCGTCCGCGCCGGGGAGCACGGGATTACGCATCGCCCCGGTGACGACGACAGGCATGCCGCCGCCATGGAGCATGTCGAGCACGAACGCGCTTTCCTCGATCGTGTCGGTTCCCTGGGTGACGACGACACCGGCCGCGCCCTCGGCCTCATGCGTGCGGATCGCGCGGGCGAGATCGAAGAGCAGGGGCAGGCCGATCTCGGTCGACGCGACATTGGCAAGATTGCGTGCGCTGATATCTGCGACCTGCCCGAGCGCCGGGACGGCAGCGACGAGATCATCCGCACTCAGGCCCGGGGCGACCCCGCCGCTGGCCGCGTCGGGGGCACAGGCGATTGTGCCGCCCATTGCGATGATTTCGACTTTGGGCTTCATTCTCAGTCCTCGTGGGGATTTCCGGTCGAGTTGTTGCTCCCGACGAGGTGGTGGCTGAGTTGTGCGTCCCAGTGGGCGTGGACGGCTTCGCCGACCTCGATCGGCCGGGCGAAATATTCGTCGTCGTCCATGTAGATGATGAACTCCTCGCGCAGGCCGGTGTCGAGGGCGACCTTCACGAAGGTGCCCTGGTATTCGATGTTGATGACCTTGCCCGAGAGGCTGTTGCGGGGAGCGGGCCCGGTGGCCACGCGGATGCGGTCGCGCCGGATCGAGAAGCGGATCTCCTCGCCGTCATCGACCGGTTTCACGGGGCGCAGGTCATAGAGATGGCCATCCTTGCCCTCGACGGTGACATTGTCGCCGTCGCGGCTCGCGACCTTGCCGCTCAGCACGTTCTGGCCGCCCATGAACCGGGCGACATAGGGGCTGTAGGGCTGGTTGTAGATCACGCGGGGGCTGGCGGCCTGTTCGATCAGCCCGTGATCCATCACGACCACCTGATCGGCGAGCGCGATGGCCTCGGGCTGGGTGTGGGTCACGTGAATGAAGGTGATGCCGAGTTCGTTCTGCAGGCGTTTGAGTTCCACCCGCATCCGCAGCCGCAGAAACTCGTCGAGCGCGGACAAAGGCTCATCCAGCAGCAGCACCTTGGGGTTGGTAATCAGCGCCCGCGCCAAGGCCACGCGCTGTTGTTGCCCGCCCGACAGTTCCGACGGCAGCCGGTCGGCCAGATGGCCCAATTGCACCCGGTCAAGCATGTCCTTGGCCTCGGCCCGGCGCGTATCGGTAGCGACGCCCTTCACCCGCAGCGAGAAGGCGACGTTGTCGGTCAGCGACAGATGCGGGAACAGCGCATAGTTCTGGAACATCAGCGCGGTGCCCCGGCTGCCGGTGCGGGCGCGGGTCACATCCTCGCCGCCGATGCTGACGGTGCCGGAGGTGGGTTCCTCATGGCCCGCGATCATTCGCAGCAGCGTGGTCTTGCCGAACCCCGACGGGCCGATCATGCAGCAATAGGACCCGCCGTCGATGGTCAGATCGACATTGTCCACCGCTTTCACCGCGCCGAAGGCCTTGGTGACGTTGCGGATGTCGATACGGCTTTGTTCACTCATCAGGGTGGCTCCTGCTCAATCGCGCGCGCGGCGTTTCTGGATGACGGCGATGCCGACGAAGGAGATCGCGATGACGAGGAAGCTGAGTGCCGAGGTCACCGTGCCGATCGCGTAGAGGGCGGGGGTCGTGACATTGGTCGTCATGTTCGAGATCTCGATGGGAAGGGTATTCTTGCCGCCCACGGTCAGAAGCGAGCGCGGCATTTCGTCATAGGAGAGGGTGAAGCCGAACAGCGCCACCGCGATCAGGCCGGGGAACAGGATCGGGATCGTGACCATCCGCAGGGTCGCCCAGGCTCGCGCCCCCGCATCGCGGGCTGCTTCCTCCCAGGAGGAGTCGAAGCGATTGAGCACCGCGAACATGATCAGGAGACCGAAGGGCAGCGTCCAGCTCAGATGCGCCCCGAGTGCCGAGAACCACCAGGACAACCGCAGGCCGAGGATCTGGAAGAGCTGGCTGATGCCGAGGCCGAGCAGGATGCCGGGCACCACGAGGCTGATGATCGAGAGATAGAACAGCGGCCCCGAGCCCCAGAACCGCCGCCGGAAGGCGAGGCCGGCGAAGAGGCAGACGACCGTGGTGACCACCATGGCCATGAGCCCGAGCCAGATCGAGCGCTGGAAGGCGCCGCCGAGGTCGCCGTAACGGCTCGAGGTGAAGAGATCTCCGAACCAGTGGACCGAGACCCCGCGCATCGGGAAGGTGAGCCCGCCGGTCGGGCCCTGGAAGCTGAGGATGAAGATCATCAGCATCGGCCCGTAGAGGAAGACCACGAAGAGTGTGAAGAATGCCGCCAGCAGATAGAAGCTCAGGCCGCGTTTCCGGTCGGTTGCCATTGCCGTCGCCTCCTATTGGGCCAGTTCGGAGCGGATGTCGACGACGCGCAGGATGGCCGAGACCATCATGACGACGACGATGATCAGCAGCACCGCGAGCGCGGCCGCCTGCGGATAGAAGAGCTGGTCGATCTGATTCTTCATTGCCGAGACGACCGAGGCGCTCTGTCCGCCGCTCATCACCCGCACGACGAAGAAGTCGCCCATCACCAGGGTAACGACGAAGATCGCACCCAGCGCGATCCCGGTGCGCGAGAGCGGAATGATGACGGTGGTGAGCGTCTGCCAGGCGCTCGCGCCCGCGTCGCGCGCCGCCTCGATCACGTTGGGGTTGATCTTGGCCATGGAGTTGAAGATCGGCACGATCATGAACAGCGTGTAGAGATGGATATAGGTCAGGATGACCGCGAAATCCGAATAGAGCAGGAAGTCGAGCGGCTGGCTCGTCACCCCCGTGCTCATCAGCATCCGGTTGAAGATCCCTTCGCGTCCGAGAAAGGGGATCCACGAGATCATGCGGATCACGTTCGAGGTCCAGAACGGGATCGTGCAGAGCAGGAGCAGCCCGATCTGCACCTTGAGGCTGCGCACGTGGAAGACGAGGAAATAGGACAGGGTGAAGCCGATCAGCGTCGTCGCGACCAGCGTGATCAGTGCATATTGCACGGTCTGGTAGAAGAGCTTCAGCGTCAGCGACGAGGTGAGGACGCTCCAGTAGTTGTCGAGCGTGAATTCGCGGATGACCATGATCCCGTCGGACTTCCAGAAGCTCAGGAGCACGACGGTGATGATCGGGATGCCGACCATGGTCAGGATGATGAAGGCGAGCGGCGCGACTTGCAGATAGGGTGCAAGACGTGCGCCGACGCCGAAGGAGCGGGCGGCCATGGGGAACCTCGAGGCTGTGGTTGCGCCCGGCCAGGATCATCCCGGCCGGGGTTTGTCGGGCAGAGGGTCAGGCCGAGATGAACTCGTTCCAGCGCTGAACCATGTACTGCTCTTCGTCCATCACCGTGTTCCAGCAGGCGATATTGCCGATGCGGTCCTGATACGAGCCGCCGTCGCGCATGGCACCCGCTTCGTCCATGACGGCACCGTACGGATCGACGATCGGCTCGGACGCCGGCTCGCCTTCGTACCAGTAGCCCCATTCGTTCTCGGACATATGCTCGCGCGCGGTCTCGAGAACCGAAGAGTAATAGCCTTGGCGACCAATGAAGCCGCCGGCCCAGCCGTCAAGCTGCCAATTGAGAAACTCATAGGCCGCATCGAGCTTGAGCCCCTCGAGATGCGACATGAGGCCGGTGCCCAGACCCCAGGCGCGATAACCTTCCTTCATGCCCTGGAAGATGCAGGGAATGCCGCGCGACTTGACGGCCGTCACGGCGGGCGACCACATCGACTGGATCACGACCTCACCCGAGGCCATGAGGTTCACGGATTCGTCAAAGGTCGACCAGAAGGCGCGGAAATGGCCGGCCCGCTTCAGCTCGATGAGGCTGTCGATCGTGTAGTCGATCTCCTCGCGCGTCATGTTCCCCTTGTCGCCATAGGTAATGTCGCCGCGTGCCTCAAAGGCCATCGCGGCATCCATGATGCCGATACCGGGCACGTTCACCAGCGCGACCTTGCCCGAGAACTCGGGGTTGATCAGTTCGGCGAAGCTGTCGATCGGACGGCCGATCAGGTCGGGACGGATGCCAAGAGTGTCGGCGTTGTAGATCGTCGGAACCGTGGTCGACCAGCCGGTTGCCTCGGTGGCGAACTCGTTCGAACCGGGGCCTTCGACATGCAGCACCTCGAAAGGCATCGTTCCCTGCGGGGAAAGCGGTTCACCGTCGAGCGTCAGCCCGTCCTTCATCACCGGGGTCATCTGTTCCCAGCGCGTGATGCGGCTGACGTCCGCAGGCTGAAGATTGCCCACGCGCCAGACCTTCTGCATCCCCCAGAATTCGAGATCGGGGAGGTCCACCGTCTCGGGCTGGTTGACGATCTTGGTCATGAGCTGAATCGTCTCGGCCACCTGCGGCACGATCTTGAAGCCCAGATCCTTCGATGCCTGGTCAGCGATGTCGGAGATCACCGAATAGGACGGCCCGACCCAGTTGAGCGTCACGTCGCTGATGTTCTGGGCCCAGATCATCGGCGCACCAATCACGCCGGAACCCGCCGCAGCTCCCGCCGCAG
>CAYUBT010000071.1:0-12794 GCA_964443055.1 uncultured Rubellimicrobium sp. | reverse complement strand
ATATCGGCAAAGATCTGGTCCGCAGGCGTGATCCCGGCGCGGGCATCGACGAGGAACAGGCAGACATCGGCCATCTCGACCGCGCGTTCGGTCAGCTTGCGCATCCGCCCCTGCAGGCTGTCGTCGGTGGCCTCCTCGAGCCCGGCGGAATCGATCACGGTGAAGCGCAAGGGGCCAAGCCGTGCGGTGCCCTCGCGCAGGTCGCGGGTCACGCCGGGCTGGTCGTCGACCAGGGCCAGCCGCTTGCCCACCAGCCGGTTGAACAGCGTGGACTTGCCGACATTGGGTCGGCCGACGATGGCAAGGGTGAAACTCATGACGCGCCCCCGGGGATCGGAGGCGCGATACACGAGATTGCCCCTAACGGAAAGCGGCGAGCGTTCCGTTCGACAGGGTCACATAGAGCGCATTGCCCGCCACGACCGGGGACGAGGCCGCACCGGCGGGCAGCGCGCTTTCGCCCAGAAGCCCGCCACCGGCCGGATCGAACTGGCGCAGGATTCCGTCGGACGAGGCGACGATCAGCCGCCCCCCCGCAATGATCGGGCCGTGGTGGACGAAACGCTCGGCGCGGCGACGGGGGTTATCGTTCGGCCACAGGGGCAGTTGCACGCGCCAGATCACCTGACCGTCGGCGGCCGAAAGCCGGACAAGCTGGTTCACGTCATTGACGAGATAGACCGACCCGCCCGCGACCCAGAGCCCGCCCGTCGTGCCCTCGGTTGCGGTCCAGACCCGTTCGCCCGACTGGATGTCGATGGCGGCCATGTGACCGCTGGCATTGGCGGCATAGGCGGTATTGCCGACGATCACCGGCCCCCCGACGATATCGCCCGCCCCCACGCCACCCGACTGGCCGGGGCGCAGCCCGGCGATGACCTGACCCCAGCGGCGCAATCCGCCGTCGGAGAAGACGCCCATCACCTCGCCCGAGGGGAACGGGAGCACGGCCATTCCACCGCCAAGTGCGACGCCCGCGCCGCTGGCCGCGAAGGTCGAGACGGCGGGCGTGCCGCCGATCTGCCAGCGGATTCGGCCGCTGTCGGCCTCGAGTGCCCAGGCACGGGAGTCGCGGCTGACGACATAGAGCAGGTTTCCGGCAATGGTCGGCGCGGCCCCGGCAGGTGCATTCACATCCTGCACCCAGCGTTCACCGCCGGTTCCGGCATCAAGCGCATGGATGCGGCCATAGCCGGTGGTGACGTAAAGCGTGCGCCCGTCGGTCGCGAGGCCGCCGCCCGAGGCATCGTCCCGCCGCGCGGTCTCGGGGGTGAGGTCCGTCTGCCAGAGAATCGCACCATCGGGTGCCAATGCGGTGACGATGGCGCGGGCATCCATGGCAAAGACGCGCCCGCCGGCCACGACCGGCTCGGCCGTGATCCTGGCGCGGCGGCTGTCACCCTCGCCGATATCGGTGAAGAAGACCGGAGAGAGAGCGACCCCGAGCGCGGGATGCGCCAGATGATGGGCGGCATTGCCGCCCCGCTGCGTCCAGTCGGCATTGACGCTGGCCGCAGGCAGGTTCGCGGGAAGGGACCGGTTGACCTCGCCCGTCGGCGCACTCGCGAGCCCGGCGCGCAACGGCAGCCTTTCGCCCGGCAGGGGCGGCGAGCGGTCGCCGCAGGCGGCCAGCAGGACCAGGGCCGCGAGGGCGGCGAACGGGGCGCGCATGATCACGGTTCCTCCTGCCCGTCCGGCTCTCCAAGCGCCATTCGCAGGGCCTCGGCCCGGCTGCGCAGTCCCGGCGGTGTCGCGGCATCTGCGAGAAGCGCGTCCAGAGTGGAGCGCGCGCCATCGACATCGCCCGCCTCGATCCTGGCGAGCGCGATCTGTTCCTGCGCCAGCGGCGCGAATGTCGCGCCGGCGATGGCCAGCGGCTGAAGCGCGGTGATGCGCTCCTCGGGCGGCATCACCCCCGCCTGCAGCATCAGCGCGCGCAACCGCGCAAGATCGCGGTAAAGCGCGGGCTGCGCCGGATCGTCGGCGAGCGCCTGCAGCGTGGCGACGGCCCCATCACGGTCGTCGGCCAGCAGCAGCTGTCCGGCGACCAGCAGTGGCGGCAACGGTCCGTCGACACCCGAATCGGCAAGGGCCGCGGCCCGCGCCGCAGGGTCGTCCGCCTCGAGCGCATCCAGCAGTGCATCGCCTGCCGCCTGCGCCACCTGCGCCCTGCGGATCTTCTGCCATTCGACGAAGACCGCCGTGCCCACGACCAGCAGGATGATGAGCACGCCAAGCCAGGCCCAGCGTCGGAAAAGCGCATAGAGCTTGTCGCGGCGAACCTCTTCGGTCACCTCGTTGATGAAGCTGTCAGTATTGCTCATCCTGTCCCCGCAGCATCCCGCGCCTTTCCTAGACCGGAACGCAGGCATGTGCCAAGCCCCGGTGCACGGGATCCCGGATGCCGAACGCATGTTGCAGGGGCGGGGGCGGCAGTCCCCTTCCTCCTCGTCATTGCGAGGAGCCGAAGGCGACGCGGCAATCTAGCAGTGTCAGGGCATCCGGGTTGCTTCGCTGGCGCACGCAATGACGGGGATGGTAACAGCCCCCTCCCCCACCGTCCTTGCGGGCCGCGGGCGTCAGGCCGCCTCGCTCTTTTCCGCCTCTTCCGTCGCCTGACGCGTCCAGAGGGAGGCATACCGGCCGCCCTGCACCAGAAGCTCCTCATGCCGCCCCTGCTCGACGATGCGGCCATCTTCAAGCACGCAGATCACGTCCGCCCCCGCCACCGTGGACAGCCGATGCGCGATCATGATGACGCTGCGGCCCCGTCCCATCGCGTCGAGCTGGGCCTGGATCTCGCGCTCGGTCGCGGTGTCGAGCGCTGATGTCGCCTCGTCAAGGATCAGGATCGGCGGGTTCTTCAGCAGGGTCCGGGCGATGCCGACGCGCTGTTTTTCGCCGCCTGAGAGCTTCAGCCCCCGTTCGCCTACCTGGGTCGCATAGCCTTGCGGCAGGCTCATGATGAAGTCGTGAATGCGCGCCCCGCGCGCGGCGGCCTCGACCTCTTCGTCCGTCGCCTCATCGCGCCCATAGGCGATGTTGTAACGGATGCTGTCGTTGAAAAGGACGGTATCCTGCGGCACCACCCCGATGGCGGCATGAAGCGAGGTCTGCGTCACGTCGCGGATATCCTGCCCGTCGATGGTGATCGCGCCCTCCTGGACGTCATAGAAACGAAACAGCAGCCGCCCGATGGTGGATTTCCCCGCCCCCGATGACCCGACGAAGGCGATCGTCTGGCCCGGGTGCACGGTGACGGAAAAGTCGCGCAGGATCGGTCGGTTCGGTTCATAGGCGAAATCGACATGGTCGAAGACGATCTCGCCTTCCGTCACCTGAAGTGCGGGCGCGCCGGGACGATCCGTCACCTCTGCGGGTTGCGAGAGCAGGTCGAACATTTCGGCCATGTCCACGAGTGCCTGCCGGATATCGCGATACATCGAGCCCAGGTAGTTCAGCGGCATGGTGAGCTGGATCATGAAAGCGTTGACCATGACGAAATCGCCTACGGTCAGCGTCCCGCGTTCGACGCCGAGCGCGGCCATGACCATGACGGCAACCAGGCCAACCGAGATGATCGCCGACTGGCCGAAGTTCAGCAGCGCCAGGCTTGTGTTCGTGCGGTTGGCAGCAATCTCATAACCTGCCATCGCCTCGTCGTAGCGCTTGGCCTCGCGCGCTTCGGCGTTGAAATACTTGACCGTCTCGAAGTTCAGCATGCTGTCGACGGCCTTCTGGTTGGCCTCGGTGTCTCGGTCATTCATCTCGCGCCGGATGGCGACGCGCCATTCGGTGAGAACGAAAGTGAAGACAATGTAGACCGCGACCGTCGCAGCCACGACGAGCATGTAGTTGATGTCGAGCAGCCACCAGAGCATTGCCGCCGTCAGCACCAGTTCGAGAATCAGCGGCCCTAGGCTGAAGAGCAGCACCCGCAGCAGAAAATCCACGCCCTTCACGCCGCGCTCGATCACGCGCGACAGACCGCCGGTCTTGCGGGTGATGTGATAGCGCAGCGACAGTTGGTGAATGTGGTTGAAGGTCTGCAGCGCGATCTTGCGCAGGGCACGCTGGCCCACGCGCGAGAACACGGCGTCACGCGCCTGCGCGAATCCCACATTCATGAGCCGGGCCAGGCCATAGGCCACGGTCAGGCCGATGGCTCCGAGCATGAGCATCCGCGCACCGCTCTCGAGATCGCCCGACAGCGCATCGACCGCCCATTTGTAGACGACAGGCGTGAAGATCGCGATGGCCTTGCTCAGCCCCAGAAAGACCAGTGCGGCAATGACCCGCACCTTCGCCTCGACCTCGCCCTTCGGCCACAGATAGGGTGCCACCGCCCGGATCGTTCCGACATTGCGCCCGTCGAGCGAGTCCGGGACGGAAGAAGCGGCAGCAGTGGGGCGGGGCATGAAACAATCCTGATGGCGACGCAGCGTCTCACATAGGCAGACGGGGCGGAAAATGCCAGAGGCATGCGGGGTTGCGAGCCGGGGCTCCCCTCTCTTCCGTCATTGCGAACGCAAGCGAAGCAAGCCGGTCCTGACGTCTCCGGCCTGCCGCACCGGCTGACATCTCCCCGCAATGACGGGGAGCAGGCTCAGGGTGCCCCTTCCTCCCCGATCTCGGGCAGGAGGAACACCTGGCCCGGATAGATCAGGTGCGGGTTTCGGATACGGTCGCGGTTGGCCTCGAAGACCTGCACATAGAGGATGCCGCGCCCGTAGCGTTCGCGGGCGATGCGCCAGAGTGAATTGCCCGGCTGCACCGTGCGCACGCTGACGCCGCCCGCCTCGGACGCGCCTTCAGCCATGGCGGCGGCAAGCGAGTCCGGCGATTCGCGCAGGAACGGCGATTCGATCCGGCTCACAACCTCGCCCGCGGCATCCATCTCGTCCACGCGCAGGGTATAGGTGCCGGGCGCGACCTCGGCGGGGAGCGCGACCGTCCAGCGCCCTTCCATCACCGTGGTGGCCGCGACGGCCGCATTGTCGAGATAGACACGCACGAAACCTTCCTGTCCGGCCCGGCCGCCCAGCGACACCTCGCCTTCGGGATCATAGGCGATGACATCGAGGGCGATCACCTCGGGCGCATCCACGGAGGGCGGTGCGAGTACGCGCACCCCGCGCGAATCGAGAGCGAGAACCGGCGGGGGCACCGTTTCCGGCGTGGCGGGCTGGTCGGGCGTGAAGGCCGGGACATCGGGCAGCGGCACCGGCACCTCGACCGCGCCAGGCACAAGGTCGGGGTCGGGCGCGCGGGCGATCTGCGTCACGGAAAGGGGTTCGGGCCGCTCCGTCGCGGCAGGCGGCGCGGGTGCGGCCCCGGGCTGCGGCGCGGTCGGGGCGGCGGTCTCCGTCCCCGGCGCAGCGGGCGGCAGAAGGTCTTGCGCCATGGCGCGCTCATCGACCGGGTCCGGAAGCGGCGCAGGCGTGTCTTCCCGCGCTACCGGGAGTGGCGAGGCGGCATGCTCCGGGGCAATCCCTGACAGCACCGGGGCATCAGGTGCGGCAGGCTCGGGATCGGCAACAGGGGCGGGCCCCTCGAGCGCGATCTCCGGCACGTCCGCCGGTTCGCCGGGGCCAGGTGTAGGCGACTGCTCCACACGCGGCACTGGTTCCGGGAGTCCGCCGGAGTCGGCCATCGCCTCCCCGGCGACTGCCGGCATTGCGGGCGCGGCCGCCTCCGGGACGGCGGCGCGCGGCGCGATCAGCACCTCGGCTCCGGAGGCCGTCGCCGCACCCTCGGGATCGGCCAGAAGCGCGAGCATCTGCGGCGCGGGGTCGGGCGGCAGGGTGACGATGGCGGCAAACAGCCCGTCCGGCCCGGCCTGCACGCGTGCGAGTTCCGCACCGTCGAGCAGGATTGCCACCTCCTCGCCTGCACCGGCGCGGCCGGAGATCACGGACAATCCGTCCGCCTCGACACGAAGCGACCGGATCTCGGGAGGAACGGGTGTTTCGGGATCGGATGTCGCGACGGGATCAGGCGCAGGACCGGGCACGGGTGCGACAACGGGTTCCGCGGCGGGCGTGCCGGTTGCATCTTCCGTCTGCAGCATCTCGGGGCGCGGAAGGACGACCAGCGCCGCCACTGCCAGCGCCGTTGCCCCTGCGGCTCCGGCCAGCCAGGCCCAGGCGTTTCGCATCCTCGGACGCCCCCCTTGCAGTCACGCATCCGAGCATAGCCACGGCGGCGCGCCGGGTCAAAAGCCCATCGCGCCGCAGGTCAGGTCGGGAACAGCTCAGAGGCCAGCGGCCACCGCCTCCCAGTTCACGAGATTGTCGAGGAAATTCGTGATATAGGCCGGACGCTTATTGCGGAAGTCGATATAGTAGGAATGCTCCCACACATCGAGGCCGAGAAGTGCGGTCTGCCCGAAGCACAGGGGATTCACGCCGTTTTCAGTCTTGGTGACCTTGAGGCTGCCGTCCTTGTCCTTGACGAGCCAGGCCCAGCCCGAGCCGAATTGCCCGCCGCCTGCGGCGGTAAACTCTTCCTTGAACTTCTCGACCGAGCCGAAATTATCCTTGAGCGCGGATTCAAGTTCGCCGGGCATGCCGGTCGTGTCGGGCGTCATCCATTCCCAGAACCTGTTGTGGTTCCAGAGCTGGCTGATGTTGTTGAAGATACCGTTCTGGGCGACCGCGCCGGCCTGGTAGGTGCCGGTGATGATGTCCTCGAGCGACTTGCCCTCCCACTCGGTCCCCGCGATCAGCTTGTTGCCGTTGTCCACATAGGCCTTGTGGTGCAGGTCGTGGTGATATTCGAGCGTCTCGCGCGACATGCCCTTCGCGGCGAGGGCGTCATGGGCATAAGGAAGGTCTGGAAGCGAAAATGCCATGTCGGCGACTCCTCTTAAAATGGTCCTACCCTACAAAGGTATTCGCCGCGCCAAGGTCAAGCCCGAAGCGGAAGACCGCAGGGTGCCGACTCCATCACTTCTTCCGTCATTGCGAGCGTAGCGAAGCAACCCAGCTTTCCAACATTTCCGGCTTGCCGCACCGGCTGACACCGCCTCGCAATGACGGCGGAGACGGCGGTTCGGGGCATATCCACCTCTTTTGCACCCGATCGGGCCCGTGCTACGGCAGGCGCGAGAGCGCAGCCCCGGGGGACAGATCATGAGCGACACCGCCACGCAGACCATTCATCTTCGCGACTGGCGCCCCTTTGGCTGGCGGATCGAAGAGACGCGGCTGGTCTTCACCCTTTCACCCGGTGCCACGAGAGTGCGCTCGGCGATCCGGTTTGTGCCTGACAACAGCACGGAGCGGGGCGAATTCTTCCTTCACGGCGAAGAACTGAAGCTGATTTCCGCCATGATCGACGGTCGGCCGGTCATCCCCGATGTCACCAGCCGCGGCCTCACGCTCACCGCGCCGGACGGGCCCTTCCTGTGGGAGGCCGAGGTCGAGATCGCGCCCGAGGGCAATACCGCACTCGAGGGGCTCTACATGTCGAACGGCATGTATTGCACTCAGTGCGAGGCCGAGGGCTTCCGCAAGATCACCTTCTATCCCGACCGGCCCGATGTCATGGCCCCCTTCCATGTGCGCATCGAATCCGACCTGCCGGTGCTGCTCTCGAACGGCAATCCGGTGGCGCAGGGCGACGGCTGGGCCGAATGGCACGACCCCTGGCCGAAGCCGTCCTATCTGTTCGCGCTCGTCGCGGGCGATCTCGTGGCCACGCGCGACACGTTCACCACGGCCTCGGGCCGCGAGGTCGCGCTCGCGATCTGGGTGCGCGCGGGGGATGAGGACCGCACCGCCTATGCAATGGATGCGCTGAAACGGTCGATGCTCTGGGACGAGCAGACCTATGGCCGTGAATACGATCTGGACCATTTCAACATCGTCGCCGTCGATGATTTCAACATGGGGGCGATGGAGAACAAGGGGCTGAACATCTTCAACTCGCGCCTTGTCCTCGCCAGCCCCGAGACCGCGACGGATGCTGATTACGAACGTATCGAAAGCGTGATCGCGCATGAGTATTTCCACAACTGGACCGGCAACCGAATCACCTGCCGCGACTGGTTCCAGCTCTGCCTCAAGGAGGGGCTGACCGTCTTTCGCGACCAGCAGTTCACCGGCGACATGCGCAGTCGTGCGGTGAAGCGGATCGAGGATGCGATCCTCCTGCGCAATCGCCAGTTTCGCGAGGATGCGGGGCCGCTCGCCCATCCGGTCCGGCCCGAGAGCTTCGTCGAGATCAACAATTTTTACACCGCGACCGTCTACGAGAAGGGAGCGGAAGTGGTGGGGATGCTGAAAACCCTTGTCGGCGACGAAGGTTACCGCGCATCCCTCGACCTTTACTTCAAGCGTCACGACGGAAACGCTGTGACCATCGAGGACTGGCTCAAGGTCTTCGAGGACGCCACCGGCCGCGACCTGTCCCAGTTCAAGCGCTGGTATTCGCAGGCGGGCACGCCGCGCGTCTCGGTCTCCGAAGACTGGGACGGCGACGGTTTCACCCTGACCCTGCGCCAGAACACGCCGCCCACGCCGGGCCAGGCCGCGAAGGCCGCGCAGGTGATCCCGGTGGCGGTGGGGCTTCTCGATCCCGACGGGGAGGAAGTGGTGCCGACCCGGGTGCTCGAGCTGACCCGGACCGAGCAGAGCTTCCGCTTTCCCGGCCTGGCCGCCCGGCCCGTGCCCTCGGTGCTGCGGGGCTTTTCAGCGCCCGTGATCCTCGAGGCCGACAATTCGCCCGACCGTCTCGCCTTCCTCCTTGCGCATGACACCGACCCGTTCAACCGCTGGCAGGCCGGGCGCGATCTGGCGCGGCTGGTGCTGCGAGGGATGCTGACGAAGGGTGCCGCACCGGACCCTGCCCTTGCCGATGGGCTGGCCGCGACCCTGCGCGACGACAGTCTCGATCCCGCGCTCCGCGCGCTGGCGCTGACGCTGCCCGGCGAGGAGGATACCGCCCGCGACCTGTTCGACACGGGCCATGTGCCCGACCCCGAAGCGATCCATGCCGCGCAGGAGGAATTGCGCCGCAGCCTCGCCCGCGCCATGGGCGATCTTCTGCCCCGGATTCGCGCGAAGATGGCCCCGCGCGGCCCCTATCTGCCCGATGCCGAAGGTGCGGGGCGGCGTGCGCTTGCCAATGCGGCGCTGGCGCTGCTGACCCGGATCGACGGGGGCGAGGCCGCGCGGAGGCAGTTTCTCGAGGCCAACAACATGACCGACCGCATCGCTGCGCTGGCCGCGCTGCTGGCCATCGGCACGGGCGAGCCCGAACTGGCCGGTTTCGAGCGCGACTGGGCCCATGACCGGCTGGTCATGGACAAATGGTTCACCCTGCAGGTGCTCCATGCCGCGCCGGAACGCGCAGCGGAGGTCGTCGCCCGCCTGACGGCGCGGCCCGATTTCGAGATGAGGAATCCCAACCGCTTCCGCGCAGTGTTCGGGGCGCTGCCGGGCAATCCTGCGGGTTTCCATCACCTGTCGGGCGCGGGCTATCGCATCCTCGCCGACTGGCTCATCCGCCTCGATCCGCTCAACCCGCAGACGGCCGCGCGGATGTCCACGGCTTTCGACGGCTGGCGGCGCCACGACAACGCCCGGCAGGCGGCGATGCGCGGTGAGCTTGCGCGGATCTCCACCACGCCGGGCCTCTCGCGCGATCTGGCCGAGATGGCGGCACGGATGCTCGCCTGAACGGAAACGGGGGCGCACGGCCCCCGTCAGTGTCACCGTCTCTGCGCCGGGTCCGGGGTTCCATCGCCCCTCTCGTCATTGCGAGCGGCAGCGAAGCAAGCCAGCTTTCCAGCGTTCTGGCTTGCCGCGTCGCCTGCGGCTCCCCGCAATGACGGTGAGGAAGGGGCCGTCACATCAGGTTCAGGTGCAGATATGAACCTAACCGCAACACGGGTTCAGCGCCCTGGTGCCGGTTCAGGCCCGGCAATAATCCTGGTCGCGGACCCATTCGGCCATCGCCTCGCGCTTGGCGCTGCTGGTGAAGGGCCCCCAGTCGGCCGCGAAGCCGCCGCCGCCCGCCGCGACGACGCCGTCACGCGTCACGGTCTGTGCGGCGATCCGCACGGCGCATTCGAGATTGGCGGACCCGTCCTGCAGTTCTGCCACGGTCGTGGCCTCGCAGCCATAGCCTCGCGCGGTTGCGGGAGCGATCTGCACAAGGCCGATCCAGCGACCGCCGCCGCCCACGGCCTCTTCGTTCCAGGTGCTCTCGTAGCGGGCCAGCGCCGAGAGAAGCCCGGCCCAGAAGGCCGCGCGCTCGTCCTCGGTGCCCTCGACATAGGCCGGGCACCAGGTGGAGATGTCGTTGGGGGTCTCCGAGAGAAGCGCCACACCCTCGCTGCGCAGCGCATCGAGTGTTGCCTCGGTCCATTCCGCGCTTTGCGGCTGGTGATCCCACTGCATCACCGGCAGCACGCCGGGAACGACGGGGTCTTCGGAGATGCGAGCGCAAGCGGTGCCTGCGAGAAGAAGCGATGCCAGCGCCACCATACGGCCGGCATGAGACAGAATAGCCAATTCAGCGGCTCCGGTTGTTTCCGACGCGGGCCGATTGGCGATTTGCGCACAGATTGTCGAGAACGCCCTCGTCTCCGCGCGAGAATCGGCAAGAACCCGCTAGTCACGACCCGGGGAGACGGCGGGACCAGGGTTCCGAATCCATCGTTTCTCTCGTCATTGCGAGCGTCAGCGAAGCAACCCAGACTCCCCACGTTTCTGGGTTGCCGCGTCGCCTGCGGCTCCTCGCAATGACGGGGATTTCGGGAATCCCGCCACCCTGCCCGAAGTCATCACCTCGGTTCAGGGAAGGATATGAACCTCACCGCAACACGGGTTCGATGCCCTGCAGCTGGAAGCTGCCTTCTTGATCGCCTCTCGCCGCTGCCATAGAGAGAACCGGCTGCAACGGAGTCCACCATGCTCGACCTTGCCACCTCCGCCCCCGAACCCAGGCGCATCGCCGGTGCGACCGGCGACTGGGAAATGGTGATCGGCCTCGAGGTTCACGCCCAGGTCGCCTCGCAGGCCAAGCTCTTCTCCGGGGCCGCCACTGCATTCGGCGCGGAGCCCAACGCGCATGTGAGCTTCATTGACGCGGGCATGCCCGGAATGCTGCCCGTGCTGAACGAGGGCTGCGTGGCCCAGGCCGTGCGCACCGGGTTGGGGCTGAAGGCGAAGATCAACCTGTATTCCGCCTTCGACCGCAAGAATTATTTCTACCCCGACCTGCCGACCGGCTACCAGATCAGCCAACTCTTCCACCCGATCGTCGGCGAGGGCGAGGTTCTCGTCGAACTGGGCAACGGCACGGCGCGGCGGGTGCGGATCGAGCGCATCCATCTCGAACAGGATGCCGGCAAGTCGATCCATGACATGGACCCATCGATGTCCTTCGTCGACCTCAACCGCGCCGGTGTCGCGCTCATGGAAATCGTGTCGCGTCCCGACATCCGCTCGCCCGAGGAGGCGGCCGCCTATGTCGGCAAGCTGCGCCAGATCATGCGCTATCTGGGAACCTGCGACGGCAACATGCAGGAAGGCAGCCTGCGCGCCGATGTCAACGTCTCGGTCTGCCGCCCCGGACAATACGAGAAATGGCAGGAGACGGGTGATTTCTCGTATCTGGGCACCCGCTGCGAGATCAAGAACATGAACTCGATGCGCTTCATCCAGCAGGCGGTCGACTACGAGGCCCGCCGCCAGATCGCGCTGATCGAGGATGGCGGCACGGTCGAGCAGGAGACCCGACTCTACGACCCCGACAAGGGCGAGACCCGCTCGATGCGCTCCAAGGAAGAGGCGCAGGACTACCGCTATTTCCCCGACCCCGACCTTCTGCCGCTGGTGATCGAACAGGACTGGGTGGACGCCATTGCCGCCGCCCTCCCCGAACTGCCCGACGCGCGCAAGGCGCGCTACATGCGCGATTTCGGCCTGTCGGACTATGACGCCAGCGTGCTGACGGCGGAAAAGGAGAACGCCGCCTATTTCGAATCCGTGGCCGCAGGCCGCGACGGGAAGCAGGCCGCGAACTGGGTGCTCAACGAACTCTTCGGGCGGATGAAGAAAGACGAGGGCGTGGACATCACGAACTGCCCCGTCTCGCCCGCCCAGCTTGGCGGCATCATCGACCTGATCGGCGCGGGCACCATTTCGGGCAAGATCGCCAAGGATCTGTTCGAGATCGTCTATACCGAGGGCGGCGACCCGGCCGAAATCGTCGAATCGCGCGGCATGGTGCAGGTCACCGACACCGGCGCGATCGAGGCGGCGGTCGACGAGGTGATCGCCGCCAACCCCGCCCAGGTGGAAAAGGCGCAGCAGAATCCCAAGCTCGCCGGCTGGTTCGTGGGTCAGGTGATGAAGGCCACCGGCGGCAAGGCCAATCCGGCGGTGGTGAACGAGATCGTCGCCCGCAAGCTGGGGCTCTGAGGGGGTGATGCCGCGCTTCGAATACCGGGTCATCCCGGCCCCGAGAAAGGGCAACAGGGTCAAGGGCCTGAAATCGACCGAGGATCGCTTCGCCGCCACCCTCGCCGATCTCATGAACGAGGCGGGACGCGAGGGCTGGGAATATGTCCGCTCCGACACGCTGCCCGTGGATGAACGACAGGGCCTGACCGGGCATTCGACCTCGTGGCAGACGATGCTGGTGTTCCGCCGCACCCTGGCTGAAAGCGCAGCGCCCGGTCTGGTCCCGCTCGAGGTCGTGCCCCGTCCGCCCGCACCGCAGCCGCCTGCGGCTGACCCTGCGCCCGCTCCCGCGCCGCCACCCGGCCCGGTCCTGCGCGC